>NZ_FUFN01000009.1:600000-900000 GCF_900162615.1 Virgibacillus proomii
TATTTATATCCTGTTTGAACTGCTCCGCCTATCCCCAGATTCATTGGAAGATTTAACAGTACAACATCAAAACTTGCTACAATGTCTGCAGTTTTGTCAGTGGATCCATCATTTACGACACATATTTCCAAGCTTTTTATGTTACTTTTTAATTTCATTAGACTGTTCAATGTAGAAGCAATACTCGCTTCTTCATTGTAAGCTGGAACGATAATCAATGTTTTTGGTACTTTTATAACCATCTTCCCACCCCTCTCTTAGAAAGACTTTGCTTATTACCAAGTCTTTATGGCGAAAGCTATCGTTTTTCTTATACGATAAAGTGAAACTTTATTCAGTAAGAGTTTTCTTCCCTCTCCTACTGAATATTAGTACTATAAGGGTATGACCTAAAGGCCCTTGAACCAATCGGGCATTTAGGTGCCGTTTTCTCCCACTTTGACCCTTTGTATCAACTAAAGGCTCTTGAAGCAGAGTCTTACGGCACCTTACATGCGGGATAAAGTGAAACTTCATTCCGTGAAATGCTTTTTACACGGAATGTTAGTACCACAAGGGTATGACCTAAAGGCCCTTGAACCAACGGGCATTTAGGTGCCGTTTTCTCCCATTTAGACTCTTTTGTATCAAATTTAGGACTTGAAGTGGGAAACTTACGGCACCTTACATGCGGGATAAAGCCTAAGGTTTTATACTTTCCTATAGTACAAGATTAAATTGTGCCTTCTTAATTATTATTCACTTGTTTTAATCGCTATATTCATTTTCAATTGCACCAAAAAAGAGGGTATCCTAAAAACATACTTCACCCTACTATGACTGGGGGACTTCAAAATTATTTTTGATATACTTATTAGTGTAAACATTGTATATTAATTAAATATTAGCCAAAGGTAAATTTTTTGTAAATTTTAACAAATATTAATTTAAAAATATTTTTATACCGGTTATTAAACGGTAAATATTTAGCAGGATATCATAAGTTCTACGACATCCTACTAATTATTTAAACTTTCTTATTTAAAGCTAGTGCTTGTAAGTCATCCGGCTCTCTTTTCTTGTCAACTGCATTTCTTACTATTTAACCCCCGTATTTATCCACCTCCTCCCTCATATTTATCTTTCATATATTGCAAATATTTTTTCGATGTTCCTTTTGGAATGCTTAAACTCTTCCATTTATCTCCTTTTAGCTGTTTTCCGATATATACAATTTGACCAACATGACCAGAATAGTGGTCAAGCTGCCTCTCAATTGCATCTATTACTAATAGTGGTTCTGCTCGAATCATGACATGCTTTTCTAAATCTTTTTCAGTTAGTTCACATAATGCTGTAAATAATACACCCCATCCCTCCGTCCATCTGGAAAGCATATTTCCATGCAAATGTTTCACAATAACGGCAATGTTATTTGAACATTCATTTGGTGCCCAGTTAATATCCTCTTCTGACAACTGTTCAAGGTTTTATCTCCTTGTTCTTTTACATGTTTAAATCGCTTCATAATTATCTGTAAATATTCTTTACCTATTCCCATAGCAAGCTCCTTACCCTAAATGATGGTTTTTAATCTCATTTTAACCACTCTCTATTTAGCCTATTCTACCTTTATATATGCTCAATACCTCTTGGCTCATTTTCAATTGTTTTTTACAATCCCCTACGCTCTACCTTATAATCCAGAATTTTTACTATAAAATGCCATGTGAGCAGCAAGTTTAGAAACTGTTCGTCTTAAGGCATACAAAAGGCGATCATACATCTCGGTTTTGATCTAGTACTGTTTCTTTTTACATAGTCTTAAACTTAGAAAACTTTTAAATAATTGGAAGCAACTTTTATCCATCTTCGTAGCACACTTTTGAACCCTTCCTTGTACGCCTACAATCATCTGTTAAAAAACGAAATTAAATATAAATAAGCACCTCAAAAGTCTAATTTCATTCTAACGTTTGAGGTGCATAAAATACTGAATTTTCTTTATTTAAGCAAAAATTTCCCAAAACCACCCAAATAATAATGCTAATTTAGTAAAAATATAGCCGAACAAGCTGCCTTCTCCGCTATCCTTATTCTTATCTTCATTTTTATCCACTAATTTAGTAACTGTATAGGTTGCAATTGTTTCATGTCCAGCTAAATCGACTGCTTTAAATTCAAATTTATTTTTTCCTTCTGTTAGATCGAGCTCTACCTCAATTTCTTCATGAAAACGATTTTTCCCATATGGTTGAGATAGGTCATGTCTATATACATGATCACCATCGACAAATAAATGGATGGCATCAAAATTATCTCTGACTTTTGCTTTCACTGTGATCGTATTTGCTTTCGTTTTCTTTTTTCCTTTTACACTTAACTTAGCAGGTTGGCTATCAACGAAATAGCGGCGGCCAATTTCCGTCTCATTGTCACGTTTATCAATTGCCTTTATTTTGGCAAAATGATAGTCGTCTTTTTTATGTGTTACCGGTAAGGAAAAATTATAGCGGTTTTTCTCTTTATTAAAAGTTAATTCTGCCTTCTCACCATTAATGGTTACTTCCTTTACTTCCGATTCATCTGTTACATAGCCTGAGAATACAACTTCCTTACTATCGCTTACACTCAATGATTCTGGAGATTGTAAACGAAGATCAGGTACGGTTGTATCTGGCTTCACCATTTCCGCTTCTGCTTCTACTTTATTTCCGGCATAATCGGTAGCAACAACCGTAATAGTTGATTCTGGGTCCATATTTGGTAAGGAGTGTTCTGTCTCACCATTTACATAAGGCTCCTTTAATACCGATTCACCATCTATCAATACATCCCAGGAAGCAACACCACTTCCAACTTCTGTGTCTTCCACATGAACCGTAAGCAACTCTTTATCAAAGCTATAGGAAGCTTCAAGCTTTGGAGGCGTCTTATCTAAAATAACTGGCAGCTTTAGAGCCTGCCATTTTGCTCCTTCATAATCAATGATCCCTTCTGCTTGTAAATAGTATTTACCTTCCGGCGCAGGCTTACCTTTGATTTTACCATCCCATGCCCTTGCACTTGAAATAGAATAAGAGGTTCCAATACCAGAATCATAGAAATCTTTCCTAATATTAGACTCCAAGCGAATTGTACGTATTTTTTCCCCTTTTTCATTTAAGACAGTAAATCTTGCATCTTTGGCATTTCTTAAAAATGATAATATCATTAATGCATCATCTTGAACGCCATCATCATTTGGGGAGAATGCAATTTTTTCCGGGTTCATTTTACCAGTTACCAAGTCCTTGCCTAAAAAGTCATATTGTATCTCACCATCCGCGTCTTTTCCAGCCGATGTAATAACACCTGTCATACCATAAAAAGAGTCATCCTCCCACATAGGCTGGTCAAAAATTGGTGCACGATTCCAATCACCTTTAAAGCCTGCATAAGGAACTGTTAATTTCGGATGTGTGTCTGTCGGATCTGTCAATGTGACGAAACCTTCCAGCCAGTAACCATTTGTAAACTGTTTTATTAATGAATCGTCTACAGAGCTTACATCAATCGTTACGGTAAAGGTTACCGCCTCGTTTGTCGGCACTTCGATAGAAGCTTTGTCCTTACCATTAATTTTAACAATGTCACCTAGATCATTTGTTGCTAAAACGTTTGGAGCCGTTACAATCTTGTCATTGCTAATTGCTGTTGTATCTGTTTGAGCATTGGCTTCCACTTCATATTGGATCGGTTCATCACTAAAGTTTTCTGCTGTTAATTCAAAGGAAACTCGATCAGCAGAAACTTCTTTTAACGCTACTTTCGCTTCTTTCGTTTTTGCTTCTGTTACCATTACTGGAGTAGCCAGTGCCGCATGTAATTGCATCAAACCAGAACCCTGACGGCGAGGAGAAACAAGCTCATCTTCAAATGTCACTTGTTTAGATGTATTCATTAATAAATTTTTAGCTAGCTTGATCCGATCAGCTTGTTCATAACCGAATTCCTTATCCACACGTTGTAAAACTAATGCTCCACCTCCCGCAACATGTGGGGCTGCCATGGAAGTTCCGCTCATCAATCCATATTGATTATCGTTTAAAGTGGAATAAATTTGTCCACCAGGAGCAGTAATTTCCGGTTTAAAGTCAAGATTCGGTGTTAAACCCCAAGAAGAAAAAGCACTCATTTTACCTGCATCAGGATTGTCCATCGTTCCCGATTCTCCAAAAAAGGCAATGGATACAGATTGATCCTTCCTAATTGCCTCAACTAATTTATCTCCATCGCTTTTTAACATGAACAAATGAGGAATTGTAATTTCTGAATCTGTCGCCATACTGACGACACCATCTGTATTATTATAAATAATAACCCCGGCAGCGCCTGCAGCTTGTGCATTTAACGCTTTATCTGTAAACGTAATTTCTCCACGCTGAATCAATGCATATTTCCCTTCCACATCTATTCCTTTAAAATCTTCTGGAAGCCCTAGCCCAGCATCAAAGACAGTAAATTCACTACCATCTGTTGGTGGACTTGTATTACCTGCTGAGAGGAATGCAGCAGTGTCTTCCTCGCCGTCAATTTTATGCGTTAATTCATCTACTTCCATAAATGTATTTTCAAAAGAAGCAACTTGCAATGATTCTGTAGCAACACCTGGAGAACCGACTAGCCCATAATCTGGGTTAGTAGCAAATGGGAAAGAAAATCCATCTCCAAATAAGGCTGAGTTGCCACCGGATATGGACATTAACACTCCATTCTCAACAGCGCGTGAGACTGCTTGTTGCTCTGGTGAATCTTTACTCACATAGCCTGCAGGTGAACCTAGACTTAAGTTTAGAGCATCTACCCCTAATTTAATCGCATCATCAATCGCTTTTATATAAACATCTCCAAATGTTGATTGCATCTGAGGATCATTTCCAAATACCTTTAAAGCAAGTAATTGAGCTTCTGGTGCGATTCCAAGTATTCCTTTATTCTCCTCATCTCCGTTCGCCCCTACTGTACCCGCTACATGCATTCCATGGTAACTTGCTTTGGAATGAATCTCTCTTATCTCCTCATTTTTATCCATATAATTATAGCCATAAGGTACTTTATCTGAATAAAACTTACCTGGAAGTGACTCTTCTTTAATGACTGATTGAACTACTTCTTTAGTTAATGCAGCAGTTTTTGTATCCGATATTTTCATATCCTGGTGATTCGGATCAATACCTGTATCAATAATACCAATTAGCATCCCTTCACCTTTGAACTGGTATTCTCGCCAAGCCGTTTGGGCCTCTACTAGTTCTTTACTATATTTCATTTCTGGTTTGGCAATTGGGCGCTCGTATTCATTTACGATATGCACTTTTTTTACACTGCGAATTTCCTGAATTTTTCCAATGTCTTTCTCCTTTACCTCTGCACTAAAACCATTTACGACAGTGGTAAATTCCTGCAGATATTTTGCTGTTACTTTTTTTTGCTTGATCTCATCTTTAATCGACTTTTGCTTCGTCTTTACAGCTTTATCCAGCTTCTTTTTTTCCTTTTCCGGCATGCTATTAAATGTTATACCTTTCTTTGTTGCTATTTCAATCGTAGGTTGATCTTCTAGCTCCACAATAACACGAACTTCTTGATCAGAATTCTCTGTTTCCATTAACTTATCTGATAACAAATCTGACTTTTTTGCTGGTTGAGGTAATTGTTTCATTGCTTGCACCGTAGAAAAATTACTAAATATGAGCAAAAAGACAAATAAAACAATAAAAGAACGTTTTCGTGTCGAATGAGACTTCATACATGTTCCCCCTTTATTTTTATTAATCATTTACCGTTTGCTACATTTGCCTCCTTCCTTTAGACATAATATTCTGATAGATTTAATAATAGTAAAATTTGGATTATTAAAGAAGTGCTAATAGTCCCGTATACAAATGAAGTCTGTGTATTAATCGACAAATAACTACAAGAAAAATATATTTAAAAAGAATTTTTATGGTTATTTCTAGAGCGATAATTTGAAGTTATCTAGCAATTGTTTTTTAGCAGAGATACGTTTATAAATAGATTGTGGAACAGATGATAAGGGGAATTATACGTATTTATGATATATAGAAGCTTTTGCTTAATTAGCGTCGCATGTATAACCATGTTTTGAACAAAATTATATTCTTCCCTTTTTCCTCCATTCTTTTAGTTATCATGTTTAAGAAGATAGCTTATTGAAAATCTCTAATATATGAAATAACTTTTTGATATTTCGACAAAACCATAGGTAATATAGATTATTTTTTCGTCAAATTATGCACATTTATAATAGGTAATGGTATCTCGAATCAAGGTTTATAAATAAGAAGCAGATTATGTAAATGAGAGAAATACGAAAATCTTAACTGGTGGATAAAGGAAGTACATTGATGATGAAGCCGATGTTGACTTATCGTACAGTTTGGGCTGGCAGCACGAGCGCGAAAGCTGGTCACAAAAGCGCAAGTGCTAGGTTAGTGACGAACAAATTGATATGGTTTTCTTTCCAATAAAAAAGCTCCTTCAGACTATCTGAAGAGAGCTTATTTTACTTAAAACCATTGCGTATGGAAGACGCCTTCTTTATCCTTTCGTTGATACGTATGTGCGCCAAAGTAATCACGTTGTGCTTGAACTAAATTCGCAGGTAATTCAGCAGAACGGTAGCTGTCATAATAAGCAATGGCGCTTGAAAATGCTGGTACAGCAATACCATGCTTAATGGCAACAGCAACAACTTCACGCAGTGCTCCTTGATAAGTCTCAACAATTTCTTTGAAGTAAGGATCAAGCAGTAAATTAGCTAATTCAGGATTGCGATCATACGCATCTTTAATTTTTTGTAGGAACTGAGCACGGATAATACAGCCACCACGCCAAATCATGGCAATTTCGCCATAATTTAAGTTCCAATTAAATTCTTCTGATTGTGCACGCATTTGCGCAAAACCTTGGGCATACGAACAGATTTTACTCATATATAATGCTTTACGAACTGCTTGAATTAATGCTTGTTTATCTCCTGTAAATGCTGTAGACTCTGGCCCTTTTAATTGTTTACTTGCTAATACACGTTCTTCTTTCATTGCTGAAATAAAGCGTGCAAATACCGACTCCGTAATCAGTGGTAACGGAACCCCTAAGTCTAATGCGTTTTTGCTCGTCCATTTTCCAGTACCTTTTTGACCTGCAGTATCTAAAATAACTTCAACTAATGGTTGATTCGTTTCTTCGTCTTTTTTCGTAAAAATATCTGCTGTAATTTCAATAAGATAGCTATCGAGCTCACCTTTATTCCATTCTGCAAACACCTCATGAAGCTCGTCTGCATTTAAACCAAGTACATGCTTTAAAATAAAGTATGCTTCTGAAATAAGTTGCATATCTCCATATTCAATACCATTATGAACCATTTTCACATAATGACCTGCACCATCCGGTCCGATATACGTTGTACATGCCTCACCCTCTACCTTAGCTGCGATAGCTTCGAAAATTGGAGCAACGAGTGTATGAGCTTCTTTTTGGCCTCCAGGCATGATGGATGGTCCTTTTAACGCACCCTCTTCTCCACCGGATACACCAGTACCGATAAAATGAATACCAGCTTTCTCAAGATCTTTATTTCTACGAATCGTATCTTCAAATAATGTATTTCCACCATCAATTAAAATATCGCCTTTTTCTAAATACGGGCGGAGTGCTTCAATGGTTGCGTCGGTAGCTGCCCCTGCTTTTACCATCAAAAGAATTTTACGTGGTTTTTCCAGTAACTGAACAAATTCTTCAAGGGAAAAAGCACCTTTAAAATTTTTATCCTTTGCTTCATTTTTTAAAAAAGCTTCGGTTTTATCACTGGATCGATTATAAACAGCGACGGAATAGCCGCGACTTTCAATATTTAATGCAAGGTTCTTTCCCATAACTGCTAAGCCAATTACACCAATTTGTTGTTTACCCATGTTTGTATATCATTCCTTTCCAACTTTAAACTGTATATACCTCATTTACTTCTTTTTTATTATAGTAGACTTTAATCATTTTGACGATTTATTTTGTTTTTGTTTTATCTTCACCTTTTCGCCTTATTTGTCGTGTAACTATTAAACGAAGCATGCGCAATACAGGCCGTTTCCCTCCCATAACAATCCCTGCCATTTCCGCAAAAAGATGGAGGAGAACCAGTACGATAATCGTAATAATAAATGAAACGGTGATACTTGCATTGGAAAATAATATAGCTAAAGTTCCAAACAATGCGCTAAATCCATATATAATTAACACTGTTTTACGATGGCTATAGCCTGCCTGTAAAAGCTGGTAATGGATATGTTTATTATCCGGCATCATAATATTTTCTTTATTATAAGCTCTGCGGGCAATGGCAAACAATGTATCAAATATTGGAACAGCTAAGACAATGATTGGAATAATAAAGCTAAATAAAGCAACATTTTTAAATAAACCCAACATGGAAACAACTGCGATCATATACCCAAGAAAGTTTGATCCTGTGTCTCCCATATAAATTTTTGCAGGGTAAAAATTATGATACAAAAAGCCAAGATTACTCCCAATTAATACAATACAAAGATAAGCAACAATAATTTGCATATCTATAAATGCCATAATACAGATACTAATCAATGCGATCGTCGTTACACCTGTTGCTAGACCATCTAAGCCATCAATTAAATTAATCGCATTTGTAATTCCGACTACCCATAAAACTGTAATCATTACACTAATAAACCCCAGTTCAACGGTTCCGAAAAGTGGAAGAGTTAATTTTTCAATAATCAGCCCTGATGAAACTAAAAATGAAGCTGCAATTAATTGTCCCGTTAGTTTAACCATCGGCTGAATACTAAATCGATCATCTAGTGCACCAGTTATAATAATAACAATTGCTCCAGCAGCTATTTCAGGCAAATGTGGATGATATGGCTGCAGATAAAGTAATCCAGCTACTGTTCCCAAAAAAATGGCTAACCCCCCCAGACGAGGGGTGACTTTTGTATGTATTTTTCGATAGTTAGGAAAATCAACAGCACCGATAAAAAAGGCTAATTTCTTTACTGGATAGGTAAGCAGAAAAGATGTTATCACGGCGATACTAAAGGCTATAATTAAATCCACATAATTTAACATATCATTCTCCTAAGATTCTTAGCTGTATTTCTCCTTGCTTTTCGTTAACATGTAATCGTCTTAAATTATATCGAACCCTAGCAGTTTTTAGCAAATTTTATTGTATCTATCGATAATTTTTAATAGTATTCTTGTAGAACAAAAGCGGAAAAGCACGCCGTACTAACTGGAGTTCGCCGATGTAGGGAAGTCCCTTGCATTAAGGGGCTCATTTTTCCTTTTTTTCCATATCCGATTCTAATCGTTGAATAAATTCTTCGGCCGCACTATAGCCCTGCTGTTGTAAATACCAATTATTAGCCGCTGCTTCTATTAACCCAACCACGTCACGTCCTGGTTGTAATTGAATTTCAATACTCGGAATCGTTACACCCATATAATTACAAGTCTGAGTTTCTAATTCCAATTCATTATTTAGTGCATCCTTTTCCCATTCGGTTAAATGAATATCTAATGCAATTCTTGTTTCCTCTTGAAATGCTTTTCGTCCATATAATCGAACGACATTCAAAAGTCCAACACTGCGTAAGGCAAGGAACTCTTTATTCGTCCGGTTATGTGTACCAAGCAATGTATCAGGACCTAATTTTTTTAAAACGACAATATCATCAGCAACTAATCGATGTCCTCTGCCAATTAGTGTGTGAGCTACTTCACTTTTACCAATTCCTGATTTCCCACGGAGTAATACCCCAAGCCCAAAAATATTTACACATACAGCGTGAATTGCTGTCTCTGGTGCTAATGCTTTGATCATATAAGCATCATACTTTTCAATAAACGTCGAAGTAGGCTCTTTCGTACGAAGTAGTGGTATCCCCTCTTCCTTGCAAAATTGAGTCAGATATTGCAGCCCCCCCTGGTCAGAAGTTACAATAAAACAAGGCGGATGGTATTTTACAATATTACCAATTCGTAGACGCCGCTGTTTATGGGTCAACTGGTGTAAATAAGTTATCTCCTTTTTACCGAGTACTTGAACATGCTCCATTGGAAAAAAGTCAAAATATCCGATAAATTCCAGTCCTGGGCGATGGGTTCTTGGCTTCGTTATTCTCCGATGTAGTTTATCCTCTCCCACCAGTACTTCCAAATCAAATTGTTGTGCCAAATCTTGAACGGTGACGGACTTCATAGTTATACGCTCCATTTCTTTTACCTATAAGAGATTGTTCAAAAGTTGCTTAAAAATAACACGTTGAATTTTCTGCCTATGTTAGAATGGATGATTTTTTTACATGCTGAAGTTAAAGGTAACGCAAGTGGAAATGCTAATGTCCAACGCATCCGTATAACTAGGCAGTCATCTCTCTAAAAGACTTGACGCTAGACATTTTCTTTATTAACTTGTTCCCATGAACGTGGCATCTTTCCGAAACGGCGATGCCTCAAACTTCTGCGGTTACTTATGAGACGTACGATAAAGTATAAATTTTATGGGCATTTTCATCAATTTTTCTTAACTATTTGAACACCTTAAAATCCTATAAAGTGTAACTTCATTCCGCGGAACTCTTTTTACACGGAATGTTACTACCACAAGGGTATGACCTAAAGGCCCTTAAACCAATCGGGCATTTAGGTGCCGTTTTCTCCCAAGTTAGACCCTTTTGTACCAACTCAGGTCTTGAAGTGAGAGTCTTACGGCACCTTACATGCTTACATGCGGGATAAACTTAATCCTATTATACATGTTAATACAATAAACCCGAAATAGAGAGTTCGTATCGGAAGTATAAAGTGAAACTTCATTCAGTAGGAGTTTTCTTCCATCTCCTACTGAATGTTAGCTTGAACGAATCGGGCATTTAGGTGCCGTTTTCTCCCACTTAGACCCTTTTGTATTAACTCAAGGCTCTTGAAGTGGGAGTCTTACGGCACCTTACATGCGGGATAAACTTTATTAGCTACGAAACTGCGTAAATAGTTCATTACGTCCATGCTGATTGTTACCAACCGGGAGTCTCTTTATTATTTTGTTCATGCATATGGACAAAAGGAACACCCTCCAAAACGGGGGTGCTCTAGAATGTATAGTCTCATGTCTATCCAATTTTTATGCTTATTTTTAGTGAGAGGTCCACGGTAAATGCAGCTTCCTTTTACTTAGTAAATTTAAAATCAACTACTTTGTTTTCTTGTTCTTCGTAGCCTTTCATATAATTAATTCTTCTTTGTGCAGCTGTTTGACTTACCTGTTCATCAGCATGATAAGAAGAACGAACTAATGGCCCTGATTCACAATGCTTAAATCCTTTTTGTAATGCAATTTCCTTTAATTCTTCAAACTCATCTGGGTGATAGTAACGCTCAACTTTTAAATGCTTTTTCGTTGGCTGCAAATACTGTCCGATTGTCATAATATCTACTTGATGGGCTAAAAGATCATCCATTGCTTGGATAATTTCTTCTTTTTCTTCTCCTAGCCCGACCATAATACTCGATTTTGTTGGTGTATGTGGAGCAATTTCCTTTACACGCTGTAATAATTGTAATGAACGATCATAGGTAGCTTTTGCACGTACTCGTTTTGTTAAACGACGCACTGTCTCGATATTATGGTTAAAGATATCCGGCTTACTATCCATAAGCATATGTAAGCTTTCATAATCCCCCTTCATATCAGAAGGAAGAATTTCAATCGTACAACCTGGATTTTTCCTTCTTATTGCCCGAACTGTTTCCGCAAAAACAGCTGCACCGCCATCATTTAGGTCATCACGTGCAACAGCTGTTACTACAACATGCTTCAGCCCCATTATTTTAACGGAATCAGCTACTCGTTCCGGCTCGCCCCAATCTAATTCATTTGGCAACCCTGTTTTTACGGCACAAAAGCGGCAACCTCTTGTACATGTATCACCTAAAATCATAAAGGTAGCTGTCTTTCTTTCACTCCAGCACTCATGTAAATTAGGACAACGCGCCTCTTCACATACCGTGTTTAATCGATTATCGCGCATTAATTTTTTTAGACCCCGATACGATTTATTCGTATTAATTTTCGTTTTTAACCACTCCGGCTTTCTTATATATGTTGCTTCTTTAGACATGAGAAACCGCTCCTTTTAATGGTGTATTTGCATACTTTACTTCAGCTAACTCATAAACTTCACTCCACTGACTCTTTGTTAAAGAGAAAGCTTTAAGTTCAATATCTAACGTATCTGAAAAACCTTTCTTAAATGCTTCTTTTACTATTTCATAGGAAACATGCTCCTGTAATAGCTGACTAATGGTTGTTGCCTTATTCCAAAAAGCCTGTTTTTTCCTTTGCTTTATTCTCTCATTTGGGAATACAAATAAATCAAATAACATATCGATATTCATTGATATCGGAATGGACCCATGCTGAAGCAATATACCTTTCTTTCTAGTTTGTGCATTTCCGGATAGTTTTTTTCCATCAACAACTAATTCATAAAATGCTGGCCGTTCAAAACATATACTGCTTCTTTCTTTAGAAAGTGAATCTGCATACGTTGCTTCAATCCCCAAATTTTTATACCCCTGAAGAATTCCTTTCGATAAATCATAATACGCTTGGCGAATAGAAGTCGCAATGGATGGATGATCTTCGGAAATAACGATGCTATACGTTAATTCATCATCATGTAAGACAGCACTTCCCCCTGTCATCCTGCGTACAAACTGACATTGATGCTTACGTATACCATCCAAATCAATTTTTCCATCTATTTTTTGAAAATGCCCTACAGACAGAGTAGGAGCAATCCACTGATAGAAACGTAATGTTGGCGGTATTTCTCCTTCATGATGCCAATTTAGCAATGCTTCATCTAAAGCCATATTAATCGCTGCATCATGAGGAACATTTTCTAAAAGCCCCCATTGTTCTTTCATGAAAAATCGCCTCCAGAATAAGAGAACCTTTAAAACTTTCATATTTGTTTATGAGGGAGCGAGAAGCATGGTAAATTGTACATTCATACATAAGAGGTTAGAAAAAAGACGTGTCCCTAACCTTCTTTTCTGTGAGAGACCCCTCTAAAATTGAAATCATTCTTTAAAAAAGGAACAAGTCCGCCTATTAATGCAATATTTAGATTAAATATTGCATAGAGGTAAGCAGTTAGTCATAGAATTGGAACGTTTTTATACGCTATCGGTGCCGTTATCTACCACTTTGACTTCTTCAAATCTCCTACACTCTTAAGTGGGAGTCTTACGGCACCTTACATTCGGGATAAAGTGAAACTTCATTCCGTCCGTAGAAGTCTTCCTTCATCCTCTACGGAATGTTAGTTGAACGAATCGGGTATTTAGATGCCGTTATCTACCACTTTGATTTCTTTAGATCTCTTATACTCTTGAAGTGGGAGTCTTACGGCATCTTACATTCGGGATAAATCAGCAGTTAAACTTGATCGGAATGCAATAAAGCTGATTTTAAGATGGGATCATTTTAAGAAAACAAACCAACGATAAAAACTCGATGTGTCTTTTTATTAGCATTTTTGCACATCGTCTATAAGTGAAAAGTTGCTATGGGCTGACTAATCGTTGTTTAAGCTCGATTATTCCTATTTTCTTGCCGCTTAAAGTAAAAGGATTAGTCGCTCTTTACGTATCGTAAGCTATAGCATCTTGTACAAATGCCATTACAAATTTTCACGGTTAAAGAATGTTCCCCTTAAAAAATTTTATCCCTCTTAACGTATAAAATAAGCTGCATCCACCACGTGAATGCAGCCAAATATGACTACACTTTCCCACGCAGGCATTATCCTGTTCGGGTACGAAGGGTCAAAACATACATGTTCTTCTCAGCTATTCTCTAGCTCCCCTAGTGTTTAAAGGTTCAGTTTCAATTTTTTAGCTATTTTTAGCTTAACAACGATGGTATTAATTGTAAAGTAAAAAATGGAATCCTCCGACTGTTTTCAACAAATTAGTTTAGATTATTTGAAAAGGTATATGTTGATTATCTTACGTTCGCAATTAGCAATTCATCTTATACTTTTATATAATTAGTATTAGTCTTATCAAAGAAGTTTTTTAAAATATGTCCTTATTTCTTATGGATGGTTAGTTGGGTTAATCTGACAATTACTAGCATAACCTCACCTTAACATTTTTTGAAGTTATTCATGTAAAGGACTTACTATCAGCTATTACAGGACAAATAAAGGTTTGTGGAGGAAATAAACAATGGGCTCTATTCTTGACCAAATTCTCTTGAAATATCAAACACTAAGTAATACCGAAAAAAAAGTCGCTGATTATGTGATAAACAACAGCCAAAATTTGTTGAATATTCATATTCAGGAATTAGCAGATAAAATAGATGTATCCATTGCTACGATTACGCGCTTTTGCAAAAAAATTGGTACAAAAAATTTTGTTGAGTTTAAAATATTGTTACGTGATGCCGTGGAACAAACGTTTGAATTAGGCGAAACAATTGAAACAGTTGCTCAATTTTATCATGCTGTTATCAAATCAACACATTCAGTAGCAGAAATCAAGGATTACGAACTAGCTGCAAATTGGATACGAAGTGCTAGACAAATTCATGTTTATGGTCTGGGCAGTTCTGGTTTATCAGCACAAGAATTAAAAATTAGACTATCAAGAATGGGATTTAGTGTTGATACACATATTGATTCTCATGGTATGATCATTAATGCTTCCATTCTCTCATCAACAGACGTCGTTATTGCTATTTCTTCTTCCGGACAGACAAGAGAGGTAATTGACAGTATAAAGGTTGCAAAGTCCAATGGTGCAAAAATAATTTCTATTACTAATTTTTCAGAGACCGCCTTAGCAAATCAATCCGATTTGATTCTGTATACCTCAAGCCTGCATCTATATCATTCAAAAGGTTTTATGAATAGTCAACTATCTATTTTAATTTGTTTAGATATACTTAGTATGATTTTATTATCCGATAAAGAGGCAATCCGTTCATATCGACAAACACTGAAAAAATTAGAAGAATACAAGAAAATATAGCAACCAACTTATTCATTGGCGCTATATTTTTTCATTTCATCGGTAAATTTTTTCGTGATGATTTGCGGTCTAGTGATGGCACTTCCAACTACAACAAAATAAGCACCATTCATTAGAGCTTGAAGCGCCATTTGTGGCGAATCTATTTTACCTTCTGCGATCACAGGTATAGTTAATTGAGCAATAATCTCCCTTAATAATGTAAAGTCATTTGTTGCTATATGTTGATCGTTTGTTTCTTCCGTATATCCAACTAATGTCGTTGATACACAATCAAATCCAAGCTTTTCTGCACGTTTGGCTTCATCAACCGTCGAAATATCTGCCATAATCATAGCAGCTGATTGTTCCCTGATAAATGAGATCATCTCTTTTAAGCGTTGATCGTTTGGACGCCTTCTCATTGTTGCATCCATTGCTATGATGTTTGTACCCACAAATAATAAGTCCTTTACTTCCTTAATTGTTGGTGTAATGTAAACATCACTATCTGGGTAGTCTTGTTTAATAATTCCTATTATAGGAACATTTACTTGTTGTTTAATTGCTTTTATATCAGCTATAGAGTTGGCTCTAATTCCTTTAGCTCCTCCCTCAATAGCAGCTAATGCCATTTTCGCCATCATTTCTGAAGAATGTAATGGTTCATTCTCTAACGCTTGGCAGGAGACAATTAGTTGATTCTTTAATTGCTTTAAATACATATCATAACTCTCCTATTGTTTTGTCTACATTATTTTTTATTGTTGTCACTTCAGGTCCATAAATCACTTGGATACCACTGCCCTTCGAACAACGCCTTTTGCCCCTGTTTTCATCAATGTTTCTTTTTGTACGTGCTCTGGGTTACACACACTTACTCGCAAACGAGTTGCGCAATTACTTTCTGCTAATTCCTCTGTAACTATTAACATAGCATTCATTACTAAATACCCGAGTACCGCTGCTAATCCTGCTGTTCCTTTATCATTTCTCGCTAGTCCGATAGCAACCCCTACAGCAAAGATTAAGGCTAGGTTAGCAAATACGATGTTACCAGCTGAACTCATAACGGTAAAAATAGCTTGTAAGCCTTTTTGATCCAGGAAAGAATATACTTCGATTGTTGTCGGGTTACTGAATGCCCCTCCAATTCCAAGAAGCAAGCCTGCAGCTGGTAACACAGCAATAGGAAGCATAAATGACTTACCAAAGCGTTGTGCCTGTTCAAAAAAACCTTTTCCCATGTCAGCACCTCATTTTCTTTTTTATTAAAAGTTTTATAAGGCATATGCTTATATGAAACCGCTTACCTTATCTGTGAATATAAGGTGAACTCTCTACAGACATTCTGCCAGGAATCCTAGTAAAATTGGTTAAATATGATTTTCTTTCTAAATTATATTTTGATAACTATTTACATTTTAATTATATATATGAAAATTATTTTAATCAAGAGTTATTTTTAGTTCTTTAAAATTTAGAAGATACTAGGAAGATACAAAGCTTTAGAGTTGAAACTTTCTGCTTGGCTTATTTTAGAAAAGAGTTCGTTATTACAGCTTAGCGCTTAAGCTAAAAAAAGCTACCATAGAAATAGATTCCTATAAAATAAAAAACCTGCTATATTCAAATTTAAGCAGGTATCACAAGCATTTTTCAGTTAGTGAGATTTTCTTTTTTTGTATAGATTAATTCATTACAGTATTAAAATATTTCTAATGGGTCACTAAAGATAGCGCTTGATCTAACACTTTCTCTCCTTGGATCATTCCATAGGCCACTTGATCAATTACATCTACCGCTATCCCTTTTGGTTCAAGCTGAGCCTTTATTTTTGTTGCTAAATAACGAACTTGTGGTCCAATTAATACAACATCAAGCTGATCAAGTTCATGTTTCAATTGAGTTTCCGCTACTGCACGGATATCTGCTTCTAATTTTCTGTTCTCAGCAGCTTCTTTCATTTTTTTAACAAGCAAGGATGTAGACATACCTGCAGAACAAACAAGGATAATCTTCAACATTTTTCCTCCTCTATTTTTTTTATTTTTTCATACATATGAATCATTTCTATGGCTAAATCTTTTACTGTCAGTGCTGTCATTAAGTGATCTTGCGCATGAACAAGGATAACTGATACTTCTGTATGCTTCCCTTCTGCCTCTTGTTGTAGCAGCTTAGTTTGTAAGTGGTGGGCTTCGGTAAATTCAGTTTCAGCCTCTCCTATCATATTACGGGCTTCTTCTATTTGATTTACTCTCGCCTTTGATATCGCTTCCATAGAAAGCGAACGGGCATTTCCAGCATGTAAAATAATAGAAAATGATAATCGTTGTAATTCTTCTTTTCCAATCATGATGATTTTTCCCCATTTCGTTTCATTGTTCTTGCTCCTGCCATAATGAATGGTATATACATTCCAACAGCGATAACTAAATTAACGATTTGCAGAGCGATTCCTCGCCAACTTCCCCCTGTTACAAGATATCCACTTAAGATTGGTGGTGTTGTCCATGGTAAAATAGCAACTGTTCTGGGCACCAGACCTGTGGCTAAAGCAATGTACGATGTAATTGTTAAGGTTACCGGAACTAAGATAAATGGAATCAACATAACAGGGTTCAACACAATTGGTAGTCCAAAGATAACGGGCTCATTGATATTAAATATTCCAGCTGGAGCAGATAGTTTAGCAACTTG
The DNA here is from genome assembly GCF_900162615.1 of Virgibacillus proomii. NCBI lineage: Bacteria > Bacillati > Bacillota > Bacilli > Caryophanales > Bacillaceae > Virgibacillus > Virgibacillus proomii. Next base: position 617,812 of record NZ_FUFN01000009.1, read on the forward strand.
TCGATACGGATGGTTTTTCTCCTTTTGAATAGCAATAAAGATAGCAATTAATAGAGCAATTGTGGTACCGGAACCCCCCATAAATACAAATGAGTCCAAAAATGGTTTAGTTACAATATTTGGAACATCAAATGCTGACATACCATCCTTGAATAAGTTAAGATTTTCTTCAATTAACGGTAAATATACCGGTTCAATAACCGAACCTATAATATTCGTACCATGTAATCCGAAGAACCAGAGCAGATGATTTAAAAAGGAAACAAGCATAGCAGCAGGTAACGTATTTCCGAGTCCCTGTAAAGGCTCTTGAAGTATATTAAAAATTACTTCAAAAATGCTAATATTAGCAAATACATTCATAAGCGCTTGGAAAAATCCAAGTATAATTAATATGATCACTGTAGGTATTAAGGCTTCAAAGGATCTGGCCACACCATCCGGAACACCTTCAGGCATTTTTATTTTCATATTGGAGCTTATAAGTATTCGAAAAAGTTCAGTTACAATTAATGCAAGAATGATACCGACAAATAATCCTTGTGTTCCTAACCAACCTATATTTAGTCCACCATCCTCTGTAAACGGTACTAACATAATAAATCCGGATGTTGCAATTATACCAGCTGCTAACCCATCTACTTCATACGACTTAGCTAAATTATATGCGATTGCAAAGGTTACTAAAAGAGCTAATACTGCAAATGTGCCATTCCAAATACTTCCCCCTACTGTCTGCCAATTACCCTCACCAAAGATTGTATTCATCCACTCCACAAAATTAAATGATCCAAATGGAGGAAAATTATTAACTAAAATAGCTAAAGATCCCACTATAATCAACGGCATAATAGCAACAAACCCGTCACGTATTGCTATAAGATGACGTTGTGATCCAATACGACCAGCAATTTCAATGAACTTTTGCATCATTTTATTATCCATGGATACCCCTCCCTATTTTTTAAAAAATTGTGGCAAGTAAGCTTGGTGAGCTTGTAATAACTTGTCAAGAATGATCTTGCTGTCGGTTTCATCTGCTACTAATGGATTCATTACCATCGCCAAGTAAGCTTCATTATAATCACCAGACATACTTGCACGGATAACTAGTTCTTCAAATGCCTTCATTTGATAAATATGTCCTTTGACACTTTGTGGTAAAAAACCGACTGCAATCGGCTTAGGACCATTTTTAGTAATTACACAATTCACCTCAATAACAGAATCAATTGGTAATTCTGGTATCGCCCCGTTGTTTAATGTATTAACGGTTTGCACATCTGCTTTATCATTATAAATAGAGTCCATTAAACTGCATGCTACATTGCTATAGAATGCACCTCCTCTCCTTTCTAATTCCTCAGGTTTTTCATGTAAATCAGGATTTTTATATAGTTCAAACAAGGACTTTTCTAGTCTTTGTACAACTTCCGCTCGTGTGCCATTTTCTTGTAATGATTGCATATCTTTTTTTAGTACATCCGCTGTTTGGAAATAGTACTGATGATATGGATTTGGAATGAGCGAAGTGGCTTCAATAAAAGTTTTAGACCAGCCGAGATTAATAATATTTGCTGGTAAATAATCTAATCCTTCAGTAACTTTTTTTAATATTTCTTGTGTGCGATCGACTCCATTGACTAAAACTTTTCGACCAAATACATAGTGGTTCAAGCCGACAAATTCAATCATTACTTCCTCTGGTTTCACGTTTAGCACTTCAGCAGCTGAGTAGCGCATATTATAGGGAATGTTACAGACACCGATTACCTTTTTGTGTGGTGAATGTTTTAATAACGCTTCCGTAACAATACCTGCAGGATTGGTAAAATTAATAATCCAAGCATTCGGACAAAGCTCATGTACATCGTTTGCCAGTTCTATTAAAATAGGGATAGTCCGCAAAGCTTTGAATATTCCACCCGCACCATTTGTTTCTTGCCCAATATACCCGTGGCTCAGTGGGATGCGCTCATCTTTAGATCTCGCCTCCAGTCCACCAACTCGAATTTGAGTCGAAACAAAATCAGCACCTTTTAAAGCTTTTCTTCTGTCCAATGTCCACGATAAGTAAATGTTTTTATTAGATTTTTTAATCATCCGTTTAGCCAGATTTCCAACAATTTCAAGTTTCTCTCTCCCTTCTTCTATATCTACTAATACGATTTCTTCTACCGGAAAAGAGGAATGGCGTAAAATTATCCCTTCAATAATTTCTGGTGTATAGCTAGAACCTCCACCAATTACTACTAGTTTTAATGCCATTTTTATGCTCTCCTTTACAACGTTTGTCAAATTAATGAGGTTACATATACAATTGAAATGTTACCCAAAATGTACCATACAATTAATTGATTGTAAATAACAATTTAAATATATTGTTACAACAATTGAAAAAGTTGTATTCAATAGAATTATCCTGTAAACTTTGACTAATAGGGATGTTAGAAAACTCAACTAACAACCATCTAGTTGCAGCAATGCTATAACTTAAATATTTCTTTTTTAATTCATTAAAGTTAAAAATACAAGTTTCGCTCTTTTAAACATGGTAAAGCTTTAATAAAGATATAGTTACGTCTGATATACCTATCATGTATGAATACAAATAGATTTTATGTTAAACCAAAATATAAAGTAAAACTTCTATCAGTGAGAGTTTTCCTCCATCCCCTACCGATCGAAGTAGAACAACCACTAAAGTTGCAATATCCTTGGAAAAAAACACTTTTTCTCCGTGCGGTGTATTGTTGTCGAAGCATACTCTGTCCTTAAAAAGAAGTACACTTTTTTTGCGTGCGATGCGTTGCTACGTAGCTTTCATTGTCTTGTTGCAACACCTTTGTTATCGACATCCTTGAAAAACCGCGATATATCGCTAACGTAGCTTTCATTGTCTTTTCGACCGGAGTGAACCGCTAATTGAGGTGCCGTTATCTTCCACTTAGACTTCTCCATGAGTCGGAGTCTTACGGATCTACATTCGGATAAAAATGAAGTAAAGTAACTAATAATTTAAAATAACTACGAAAGGAAACAAAAATGGAAAAAAACAAATCTTTACATGCATATATTAAAGAAGAATTATTAAATCGAATTAAAGCTAATAAATATCTTCCTGGCGATAAGATCCCTCCAGAGCTTGAATTATGCAAGGATTTTGGCGTAAGCAGAACAACGGTTAGAACTGCTTTAAACCAGCTAACACTTGAAGGTTACTTGGTGCGTAAACAAGGAAAAGGCACATTTGTAGCGGATCAAAAAGTAAAACAAACATTAACCCAAACAGTCAAACGCTATAGTGATCAAGTTGCTATACAAGGTAAAGAAGCTGAAATAACGGTAATTGCTATTACTGTTATCCCTGCAGACGATTATTTAGTGAATCAGCTGGATGTCACGTTAAATGATCCGATCCAACGAATTGACAGAGTGCGAAAGGCTAATGGAAATGCAACTCAGTATGAAATTTCTTATATTCCTTGGAACATTGCACCCGGGATAACGGAAAAACAAGCCAAAACATCGCTCTATGCAGCATTAAAAGATGATTTTAATGTGCATATTGCAAAAACCATCGAGCATATTGAAATAACACTTGCCGATGAACGCTGTTCTAAACATCTTCATTGCGAATTAAACGCCCCTTGTTTTCATATTGAAACAATTGCTGAAAATGATAAAAAAGAAAAAATAGAATATTCCCGTGCCTATTTTAGAGGAGACAAAACAAACTTTGTAATTGAACGAAATTATCCTTTATAGCGTAAAATTTTTATTCATGGATGGGCTTTTCTTCCTCCACTAATAAGCACAGCAAAAAATCATTCGACGTGTCTTTTTCGCCCATGCTTTTTAAGGTTTTTTAAATCAGAGAAAATTAGGGAGGTATAAAATTGAAAATTTTAATTAATGCAGATGATTTTGGATTAACAAAAGGGGTCACAGATGGTATTATAAAAGCTCATACAGATGGTATTGTACAGTCCACAACATTAATGATGAATGGAAATGCTACTGATTACGCTGTAACCCAAGCGAAAAAGCACCCTAGTCTCAAGGTTGGAATCCATCTTGTGTTAACATGGGGAAAACCGATGAACAAACATGTAACAGAGTTAACAGACCGAGATGGCTTTTTTAAATTTAACCCAGACTCCCAGCTTCTAGCTACAGATATAGAAGCAATAAAAATAGAGTGGCAGACCCAATTAGAAGCTTTTTTATCAGTAGGTTTACCACTTCACCATATTGACAGTCACCATCATGTTCACGGTTGGGAGCCATTAAAGCCCGTAATGATTCAACTAGCCAAAAAATACAATGTACCCGTTCGCTTTACAAAATCATTGCGATCGGAGCCAGATATTTTATTAACGGAGGACATTTGGTTAGATTTTTATGGGGACGGTGTAAATGAAGATCTTTTTTCAAAGCTCAAACATCTTTCTGCAAATAGCGTAGAAGTGATGACTCATCCCGGCTTTGTAGATGATGGTTTGCGTAAAATAAGTTCCTACACAGATAAGCGAAAAGAGGAATTAGATTTACTCTGCTCCTTAAAGATGCCTAACTGGGTGAAAAGCTTGAACAGTTAACAAACTCACTTATTTTAACGGCGAACGGAGGGAAGCAGATGAGCGATAATAGTTCACGAACAATTGCAAAGGTCTGTTTACTGGCGGGGAAAAAAATTCTGGAGAANATTTACTCTGCTCCTTAAAGATGCCTAACTGGGTGAAAAGCTTGAACAGTTAACAAACTCACTTATTTTAACGGCGAACGGAGGGAAGCAGATGAGCGATAATAGTTCACGAACAATTGCAAAGGTCTGTTTACTGGCGGGAAAAATCATGCTGGAGAATGGAGCTGAAACATATCGAGTTGAGGATACGATGAACCGGATTGCTACAGCTTTTGGCCTCGAAAATGCGGAAAGTTATGCTACACCTACCGGAATTCAGTTTTCTACTGAAGGAGAGGCTTCTTATTTTCGGAGAATTTCCAATCGCTCTAATGATTTACAAAAAATTGCAGATGTCAATCACATTTCGCGACAAATAACTGCTCAAGCACTTGATGTTAAAGAAGCGCTATTACTATTAAAAGGGATACAGCATTCAAGTGAAACATTTCCTTTCTGGTTACAGCTTGTTGCTGCTGCTTTAGCAAGTGGTAGCTTTACCATAATGTTTGGTGGCATGTGGAGTGATTTCGTACCATCTGCTATTGCTGGTGCAGCTGGTTATGCAGCGATGATCTGGTTTGAAAAGTTATTAGAAATTCGTTTTATTGCTGAATTTATTGCCTCATTTATTATTGCTGTTATGGCTGTACTAGCAATTCAGTATAAAATAGGTGTACAAATGGATAAAATTATTATTGGTGCAGTGATGCCGCTCGTTCCTGGGCTGCATATTACAAATGCTGTTCGTGACTTAATGGCAGGTCACCTTGTATCTGGCGTATCCAAAGGTGTGGAAGCATGTTTAACAGCTTTTGCAATTGGAGCTGGCGTTGCTGTAGTTTTCGCCTTTATCTAAATGGAAAGTTACATTTCTAGATTACACACATATGCTCCATACAGTTATTTCTAAATAGAACTAAATTATCATCAATGCTGTAATTTGTCCTTGACTTTTTAGAGTATGTACTAAAATATAGGAGTTGATCTTAATGGTACTTGCTCAACTTATTACAAGCTTTATTGCTGCTCTTGGATTTGGCATTATCTTTAATGCTCCAAAAAATACGCTAGTTCAATGTGGAATGGTAGGTATGTTTGGTTGGATTGTCTATTATATTTTAGCCGACCAAGGAATGGATGTCGTTCCTGCTACGATTTTCGGTTCCATGCTAGTAGCTGTTCTGAGTCAGCTTTGCGCAAAATTATATAAAACACCGATTATTATCTTTAATGTATCAGGTATTATTCCACTAGTACCAGGGGGCATGGCTTATGATGCGATGCGTAAATTTGTGGAAAATGATTACTACAACGCTGTTCAGCTCTCAGCAAAGGTTATGTTGCTAGCTGGCGGGATCGCTATCGGATTAATGTTTTCCGAAGTGGCTAATCAGTTGCTGAAGAAAACATGGAATTGGTTGCGTCCCGAATAGTTGCTTTTCCGTTTTTAACCTTATATGATAGTTTTGTTAATACACTACAGATGGAGAGGGTTTTATTGAAAACTATAGATAAGCCAAACGTTGTTATTGTCATATTTGGAGCCACAGGGGATCTATCTAAAAGAAAATTATTCCCTTCCATTTATCGTCTTTATCAAAGTGGAAAAATTGGTAAGGATTTTGCTGTAATTGGTCTTGCTCGCCGTCCATGGACGAATGATATATTTCGAGAAAAAGTTTGTGAGTCTGTTCAAGTAGCTGATCAAGAGAAAGAAAATGATTTGCAAGCTTTCGCATCCCATTTTTATTATCAGCCATTTGATGTAACTGATACTTCCTCCTACAATCATTTAAACACTTTACTACATGAGTTGGAAGGGCACTATGAGACAGATGGCAATCGTATTTTCTACTTAGCAATGGCGCCAGAATACTTTGGATCCATCGCTAAAGAAATTGAACAGAATGGGTTGAAGGATGGTGCCGGTTGGACAAGATTAGTCATTGAAAAGCCTTTTGGACATGATTTTGAATCAGCTAAAGAATTAAATAGTCAAATTCGTTTAGCATTCGATGAAGATCAAATATATCGAATTGACCATTATCTTGGCAAGGAAATGGTACAAAATATTGAGGTAATTCGATTTGCAAACGGAATATTTGAACATTTGTGGAACAACCGATTTATCTCTAATATTCAAGTAACCTCCAGTGAAAAGTTAGGTGTGGAGGATCGAGCTCGTTACTATGATCGGTCTGGCGCCACGAGAGATATGGTACAAAATCATATGCTGCAAATGGTCGCTCTTTTAGCAATGGAACCACCCATTAAACTTACCCCGGATGAAATTCGTTCCGAAAAGGTAAAAGTGCTTCGTGCTATGCGAAATGTTGAGCATGAACAAGTAGATGATTATTTTGTCCGTGGTCAATATGGTCCTGGCAGCTTAGGAAAAGGCTATCGGGAAGAAGCCCCGGAATTAGAGAATTCGACTACTGAAACGTATGTTGCCGGAAAAGTTATGATAGATAATTACCGCTGGGCTGGAGTACCTTTTTATATTCGAACTGGTAAAAAAATGAAAGAAAAATCAATTAAAATTGTTGTTGAATTTAAAGATATACCAATGAATCTTTATTATAAGCATAGAGCAGAAAAACATCCAAATTTACTGGTCATTAATATTCAGCCAAATGAAGGAATCACACTTCATTTGAATGCTAAAAAAGCAGGTGTAGGATCAATTGCTCAACCTATACAATTATCATATACGCACAGTAGCATAGATGGTATCAATACACCAGAGGCGTATGAGAAATTGATTTATGATTGTATTATTGGCGATACAACGAATTTCACACATTGGGATGAAGTGGCTTACTCTTGGAAATTTGTCGATGCTGTATTGGATGCTTGGTCGAAAAAAGAACCGAACTTCCCTAACTATCCAGCTGGCTCCATGGGACCTGAAGCAGCAAATCGTCTGTTAGAAAAAGACGGCTTCCACTGGTGGCCAATTTTAGACTAAGATAAAGTAGTGAAAGTTTCTTTCACCTTCTCCATTTATAATTGATGTTCAGAGAAAAATCCTACTGCCATCTAAAAAGCCGAGGCTATCAATTGTGACAAGCCTTGGCTTTATTTTAATAAAAGTTTAATGTAAAGGCTGATTCATCTTAAGAAAGTCGCTGTTGCTTGATTTATTCTATAAAGTGAAACTTCATTTCATGGAATGCTTTTCCCCCAAAAATGTTAGTACCACAAGGGTATGGCCTAAAGGCCCTTGAACCAATCGGGGATTTAGGAACCGTTTTCTCTCACTTGAAGTGGTAGACTTGCGGACCTTACATGCGGGATAAATGCTGCTTAAACATTCCAATTTTCATAAAAGCAGCTACCAATTATCCATACTTTACTATTGCACAACCACCTATACCTTTTATCGAAAAGAAAAACAGCTAGAAATGCTCGGTTAACTACGTTTACTACAGATTGAGCGCTTACCTAGACGAAGCTACTTTCAAAAAAGATATCCATCATGATTTCCTAGACAACAAGGATAGCCTTAAGAAATCCAACTTCTTCTGTCCGGCATAAATGCAGTAATAATTAATACAATTGCTGTAATTATATGCATGATCATTCCTACAATCGGAATCCAGCCTATACAGGATGTAATAATCCCTAAAATACTGCCTGCACTTGCTCCTTCGTCTCTCTTCGTTAAAATTAATGTAATGATATGAAGGATAAGCATAACAAATAATGGTGTATATAAATTCGAAACAATATATACTCCTCCAAGAATAGGAAAACCAAGTAAACCTTCAAAAATTCCTGTAATCCATTTCAAAATTTGTGATATGGACAACAACTTCACCTCCAAATTAATTTCAGTTATAATTTATCCTATTTTGCTCAATTAAAACATATTGTATTATTATAAAATCATGCTTTACTTCACGTGTAGGACAAATCCTGTATATACTCCATACTTATGATGATTAAATTCGTGATACTTAAATTAGAAAAACTTAAGCTTGTCGCCAAGTCTGTATACGAAAGCTGTCGTTTTTCTTATATGATAAGGGGAAACTTCATTCCGTGGAATGCTTTTTACACGGAATGTTAGTACCACAAGGGTATGACCTAAAGGTCCTTGAACCAATCGGGCATTTAGGTGCCGTTTTCTCCCACTTTGAACCTTTGTATCAACTAAAGGATCTTGAAGCAGGAGTCTTACGGCACCTTACATGCGGGATAAAGCCTAAAGTTTTATACTTTCCTATAGTGGAACAAAAGCTAGAAGCACCCGGTAAGCGACGAAAACTGGAGATCTTCTGACACGAAAAGAAAAGGGTGCCTCTAAAACAGAGGTATGCCGACGCTTTACGGAAAGCCCACTTTTAGTCAGACTTCCTTTAGATTCGAGTCGATGTTGACTTATCACAGGAAGAAAATCGGAGTTTGTAAGCAGCACGAGTGCTTAAGCTAGACGAAGCTACTATCGAAACAGATTATCCACAATGCCAAGAAACGCATATGACCTCCTTGAAAATGAAAGATAATGCCAAGGCAAAGCTTGTATTGCTAGAGCCTTGGCATTTATTTTTTATATGGTTTTTAACAGGCATACTTATTAACAATCTGCTGTTTAATGACTACAAACAACACAAAAAATCACATAAGATTTATAACCTCATGTTCACGTTAAATTCCAATATGCTTTTACGGATGAAACCTGAATTTCCTAACCCACCAACTCTTACTAAAAAAGTTAAACCAATCGGGGATTTAGGAACCATTTTTCTCATATTCGTAACATCATTAGCTCATTTTTGAATTGAGAAAAATACGGTTCCTTACATTCGGGATAAAGTGAAACTTCATTTCTTGGAATGCTTTTCCCCAGGAAATGTTAGTTAAACCAATCGGGGATTTAGGAACCGTTTTTCTCATATTCGTAACATCATTAGCTCATTTTTGAATTGAGAAAAATACGGTTCCTTACATTCGGGATAAAGTGAAACTTCATTTCTTGGAATGCTTTTCCCCAAGAAATGTTAGTTAAACCAATCGGGGATTTAGGAACCGTTTTTCTCATATTCGTAACATCATTAGCTCATTTTTGAATTGAGAAAAATACGGTTCCTTACATTCGGGATAAAGATTAATTCGGTATTTTATCGTTTGGTATTGTCTTCACAATTCCCTTTCTAATCTACATACTTAACTGTTTCGATTAATTTCACACTTACTCCACTCTACTAGATTTTATTTTTTATGTAATTTAAATTGCGGCTTTGTTACAGATTTATAAATATGTTCGATCTTCAGGCTATTTCAGTGAAGTATTTGAACCAATCATCTAAAACCAGCCTTGGATTTGCTGTTATCTTTTTATTTCCATAGTTAATTTAGTAAAAGATTTTATGGACAATTGATTCCCCCTTGCCTTTTATCTCTCCTTGATTTGTATCTAAAAAGCATGAAAGATAAATCATCCCTTCTTATTTACAAACAAAATATTATGTAGTAGACTATTGTTAATAAATTTTGTATTAGGTAAAAATAATAGAAATGAGTAAAATTTTTATTGATAGTTTAATATTTGTGGGGGTGTGAAATAATGAATGGTTTCGTAAATGCTAGCAATCTAAGTGTTTCCTATTATGGAAAAGAAGTAGTTCGTGGTGTTTCTTTCTCCTTTAAAACTGGTAATCTAATAGGAATTATCGGTCCCAATGGTGCTGGAAAATCCACCTTGATGAAAGCTGTATTAGGATTAGTTCCACGTGATAGTGGAAGAGTTGAAATTTGTGGTAAATCAATCAAGGAGAGCCAAAAAAATATTGCTTATGTTCCACAACGAAGTAACATTGACTGGGATTTTCCAATTTTAGTTCGAGATACAGTACTATTAGGAACTTATCCGAAGCTTCGACTATTTCAGAAACCAAGAAAATCTGATAAAGAGTGGGCATATCACTGCTTGGAAAAAGTCGGAATGCAAAATTACAGTAAAACTCAAATTGGAGAATTATCAGGTGGACAGCAACAACGAGTATTTATCGCGCGGGCACTAGCACAAAAAGCAAGCTTTTTCTTTTTGGATGAACCTTTTGTAGGGATTGATGTTGCTAGTGAAAAAATGATTATTGATATTTTACAAGTTTTAAGAGATGAAGGGAAAACCATATTTGTTGTACACCACGACTTAACAAAAGTGAAAGAGTATTTTGATGAATTGATTTTAATGAATAAAGAATTGATTGAATCTGGACCTGTACAGCAAGTGATCCGACCTGAATTAATGACAAGAGCATACAGAATGGACTTTCATTTACTTCATAAAATGGGGGTCGAGGTATAGTGGATTTTATAACCGATATTATGAATTATCAATTTCTGCAGAAGGCGTTAATAACTTCTATTGCAGTAGGAATCATTTGCGGTATTATTGGTTCGTTTATCATTTTACGAGGAATGGCATTAATGGGAGATGCTATATCCCATGCTGTACTTCCTGGTGTAGCCATTTCATACATGCTTGGAATCAATTATTTTTACGGTGCTGTAGCATTTGGAATATTAACAGCTATTGGTATCGGAGTTGTCAGTCAGAATAGTCGAATCAAAAGTGATTCTTCAATTGGAATTGTTTTTACAGCATTTTTTTCTTTAGGCATTATCCTTATAGCAAAGGCCCAAACGGCTACAGATTTAACCCAAATTTTATTTGGTAATGTGCTATCAATCAGAAATTCGGACATGATTATGACATTGATTACAAGTGGAATTATCATTTTCGCTGTCACTGCCTTCTACAAAGAATTATTAATAAGTACATTTGATGAAACAATGGCGGCGGCTTATGGATTACCAACGAAATTAATTCATTATGGGATTATGGTGTTACTCACAATGGCAACTGTTGCGTCTTTACAAACTGTAGGAGTTGTACTGGTTGTTGCAATGCTTATTACTCCAGCGGCGACTGCATACTTATTAACAAATCGTTTTTGGGTAATGCTCCTATTCTCTTCCTTCTTTGGAGCATTGTCGTCAGTGATAGGGTTATATATTAGTTTTAAACATAATTTATCATCTGGTGCTGTCATTGTTTTAACTGCAACTGCTTTATTTATCCTAGTCTTTATTTTTTCTCCAAAACAAGGAGTATTATGGCGGTCACTACGATCAAGAAAATCACGTACTGCTATGGAACATTAATGCAGTGTTATATTCCTTAATCAATCACTATGTGTTATTCTCTATAACTCGGGAAGGGGGAGTTTTTCAATACATTAGATACGGGCTAAATGTTCTATATGTTAAAAATAGTAAAATATAATTTATCATTAAAGGAGAGGAATTTGTTTTTATGAGAAAAATTATTAAATTAATGGCTGTCGTATCGATGACACTCATTGTATTAGCCGGATGTGGAAGTGGAAATAATGAAACAACGAAAGATAGTGCAAGCAAAAGTAGTAAAGCAAATACAGAAGCAACTGGGGAAGGGGATAAAATTCTCGCTGTAACCTCTTTTACGTTGCTAGAGGATATAGTTAAAGAAATCGGTAAAGATCGTGTTGACGTACATAATCTTGTACCAACAGGAACCGACCCGCATGAATATGAACCACTTCCAGAAGATATTAAAGCTGCGACAGATGCTGATGTTTTATTTTATAACGGGCTGAACTTAGAAGGTGGCGAAAATGGCTGGTTTGCAAAAATGATGGAATCGGTTGGTCAAGATTGGGATAATGCTTTTGAACTGACAAAAGGGGTAGAACCAATGTATGTAACATCAGGTTCTGGCGATAAAAAAGCGGAGGAAATTAATCCCCATGCGTTTCTAGATCCTATTGTTGGCATACAAATGACTGAAAATGTACGTGATGCTTTAGTCGAAATTGATCCTGCTAACAAAAAGCATTATAAAGAAAATGCCGAAAAATATTTGGATCAATTAAGAGAAATTGATGAACAATATAAAACTAAAATCAATGAAATTCCTGAAGAAGATCGCGTGTTTATTACAAGTGAGCAAGCTTATCAGTATATGACAAAACGTTATGGATTGAAAGAAGGATTCATTTGGGCTATTGATACAGAGGAAAATGGTTCACCAGAACAAATCACTTCATTGCTTAAGTTTATTGAAAAACATGATCCACCCGTCTTATTTGTGGAAACAAACGTAGATCCACGGCCGATGGAGACTGTATCAAAAGAATCCGGGGTTGAAATATATGGCGAACTCTACTCAGATGAAATTGGTAAACCTGGCGAAGAAGGAGATACGTATGTTAAATACTTGCAATATAACATGGATAAGATTTATGAAGGACTAACAAGTAAAAAATAGCTGAAACATTTCAGCCCATTATAAATATATTACTTCTTGGAGATTTGTACAGGAAAACACACTCCTGCGTACCGAGTTACTCCATAATATGCCAACACTAACTTTATTCACGTATTATCGTTAGCAACGAATACCTTAACCTATATCACTTTTATTAAAAAAATCCTCGCCTGAATTTTGTGATATGCTCCCCTTAAGTAGACAGATTAAAAAATAAAAATCTGTTTTCCTTAAGGGGATTTTTTTAATTATGCTTTTTCTTTTCCTTTGTTTCTTCTTGTGAACTTTGCAGTTAAGTCATCAAACAACGTATAAATTACTGGAATTAATAATAATGTAAATATACTGGAAATACCCAGACCAAAAATAATCGTTACTGCTAATGGCTGTTGCATTTCTGCACCTTCACCTAATGCTAGAGCTAATGGTACCATAGCTAAAATAGTGGTTAAAGTTGTCATTAAAATTGGACGGAGTCTGCTTCTCCCAGCTTCTAATATTGCTTCATAACGCGACATTCCTTTTCGCCGTAAAAGGTTAATATAGTCTACTAACACAATCGAGTTGTTAACGACAATTCCCGCCAGCATAATTATTCCTATAAAGCCAGGTATACTTAACGGAATATCCATGATAAATAACCCAAGCACTACTCCAATAACAGTTGCTGGCATTGAAAACATAATAATGAACGGGAATAAGAAGTTTTCAAACTGAACAGCCATTACTGCATAGACCAGGAAAATCGAGAAAACTAGCGCAATTGCAAGGTCTGTAAATGATTCTGTCATGTCTTGCGCCTGTCCCCCAATTTGATAGCTATAGCCTTCCGGAAAGTTCATATTATCTAATACGGATTCCACATCCGCTGTGATACTTCCTAAATCACGGTCAACAACTTGACTGCTCACATTTATTTGTGGCTGTTGATTTTCTCGTTGTAGACTAACAGGTCCACTCATTTGCTTAAATTCTGCTACTTCATCTAGTGAAATAGTTGTACCTTGTGGAGTTTGTATTTTCATATCATGCAAGTCGGCTATTTTGCTACGCTGTTCCTTAGGGTAAATTAATGTAACATCCATTTCTTTACCATCTTCTCGATATTGTGTAACTACTTGACCAGTAAACTGAATTTGAACTTGTCCTAATATCTGTTCATGATTTAAACCATACATGGCAGCGCGGTCTTGATTAATCTCAATATTCAGTTGTGGAACACCTTCCGATGCAGAGGTTTCCGGATTATAAACCCCATTTACATCATCAATTTCCTTAGTAACTTCACCAGCAAGCTCCCTTAACAATTCGTGTTCTGGTCCGTTTAATTGTATCTGGATCGGATCACCCATATTCATTCCTGAGTCCATGGAATTAACGGTTATTTCTGCACCGGCAATCTCTTTTAATTTATCGTCCATCTCTTTAACAATATCGACGGTTGTTTTTTCGCGTTCTCCAGAAGGAATGAGCTGAATCGTGTAAATTGCTTGATTACTATTACTAATTCCTCCTCCGGAAGTGAAGGTTCCACTGCCAACATTTACATAATTTGTTTCAATCAATGGCGTAAATTCCTTTAATTCCTTGTTTACTTGTTCAACAAGTTTCTCTGTATGTTGTAACGAACTTCCTGGAGGAGTTTCCACACGTACTTCTAATTGCCCTTGATCAGCAGAAGGAATAAACTCCGCTCCGATAAATGGTGTAAGCGCCAAGCTGGCAACAATCGCTAAAATGGTTGCAAAAATAGTTGTTTTTCGATGACCAAGCACCCATTTTAAACTATTTCTATAGCCATTCGTTAACCAACCTAAGAAGCGATCAAACCAATAACGTCTGCCACTATCTTTTATTGCTTTTTGCAGGAGCTTGGAAGAAAGCATCGGGACTAATGTGATAGCTACCACCAACGAAGTAATTAATGAAAAAGATACGGTTAATGCAAGTGGTGTAAACATGTCAGATGCTATTCCTTCTACATAAACAATCGGTAGAAATACTACCAATGTAGTTGTTGTTGAAGCAATTACAGCAGGAGCCAATTCACTCGCTCCTTTAATCGCTGCTTCCTTTAAATTGTATCCTTGTTGGCGATAAGAATAAATATGCTCCAGAATAACGATTGAGCTATCCACCATCATTCCTAATCCCAATGCCAACCCGCCCAAGGTTAAAATATTTAATGTCTCTCCTGTGAAGTACATTAAAATGAAAGTGGTAATGATCGCAATAGGAATCGACAAGCCTATTACAAGGGTTGCACGAATACTCTTTAGGAATAACAACAAAATAAAGATTGATATGATACCACCAATTAAAATGTTTTGCACCACAGAATCAATGGACATTTGAATAAAATCTGATGTGTCTATAATTACATTTAAATGAACATCTTTTGGCAAATCCTGTTCTATCTCTTTCATACTTTCTTTAATATTTGTTGCTACTTCAACCGTATTACTGTCGGTTTTTTTAAGTATAGATAGAACTACGGAAGGTTTTCCATTTACTAACGTCAATCCAAATTCGTCTTTATAAGCATCTTTTACTTCTGCTAAATCTTCTACTTGTACAGTAGCTCCTGCTTCCGTTTGAACAAGCGTTTGTTTAATATCTTTCATCGACTTGAATTCACCAGTCACACGCAGTTGAAGATCCTTATCACCTTTTTCAACTGTCCCAACCGAAGCTGACTGATTGCTACTATTTAATGATTGAATAATTGTTTGCGTTGTAACACCATATTGCTGTAATTTGGCTTCATTGAGAACTAACTGAATCTCTCTTTCTTTACCACCTTCGACGCTGACAGATCCCACTCCACCTTGCCGTTCAAAAAATGGCACCAATTGATCATCAGCTATATTCGTTAGGGAAGCTGTGTCATCTCCAGTCAAGCCAACCCATATCACCGGCAGTTGGTCAGGATTAAATCGCATAATATTCGGATCGCCTGCTTGACTAGGCAACATCCCCTTTACTTGGTCAACACTTTCTCGGACATCAAGTAAAGCCTGATCCAAATCTGTTCCGTTACTAAACATCATAATAACTAAGGAGGAGCCTGATTGAGATTGAGATTGGACTGTTTCTATCCCTTCTACAGTGCTCACTGCCGACTCAATCGGTCTACTGATTAGATTCTCAACTTCTTGTGGTGCCGCATCTTCATATGATGTTGCCACAACAGCCACTGGGAGATCTATTTTGGGGAAAAGATCAACAGTTAAGCTGCGCAATGAAACTGCACCGAGAGCGAGTATTGCAAGGACTATCATAATAACGCCTACTGGACGTTTTACAGATGTTTTAATTAGCTTCAAGTTTATTCCCCTTTCACAACTTTAACCTTACTACCGTCCGTTAGAGATAGTTGTCCTTTTACGATAACTGTATCACCAACTTTGAAGTCTCCCTCAATAGCTGTCTGATCCGATTGAGATTCCTTTATGGAAACAACAGTACGGACCGCTTTATTATCTTTTACCACATAGATAAACGATTCATTTCCTTCTTCCTCAACAGCTTGAGTAGGAACGATTAACGCTTTTTTTATTCTTGTTTCAGGAACTTGTAATTTTGCTATCATACCAGGTAGTAATTTATTTTCTTTATTTTTTACGGTTGCCTTGATTGGATATAATCCAGTATCGTTTGGCATTGCATCAGCTGATGTTATCTTAGCTTTATAATTTTTATTATCAATGGATACATCAAACTCATCCTCTACCTCTAGTAAATCACGATCGTCATCCGTGACGGTAAAGGTCAGTTTTAACGAGTCAGAATCAGCAATAATCGCTAACGGATCTTCGGTGGAAGCCAATTCTCCTTCGCTAACATTAAGCTGAGTTATTTTTCCATCTTTAGGAGCACGAATTGTTTGCTTACCAGCTGGAGACTGAATGGTTGCAATTGGATCATTCTTCTCGACTTTATCCCCAGTTTTAACTTCTACTTGATCAACCTCACCTGGGTTTTGCACCATTACGGGCATGGCCCCTTTGGGTTCTGTCCTGCCATAGATGCTTTTTTCAATAACAATATCTCCTTCTTTTATCTTCTCTGTTTCAACAGGAATAACACGTTCTTCATTTTTTACCTTTTTATCATCTTCCTCATTGCATGCAGTAAGCATTAAAGCTATGACGATAATGACTAAGCCAAAATAAATTTTTTTCACTTAAATAATGCTCCTCTCTTATCTACTATTGTAATGTTTTTCACCAATGGATTCTTTTATAGAGCCTGGATAAGCCACAAATAATTGTCACATAACCATGATGTAATCTAGATTTATCTTTTAACCCTTCACAAAAACGAGCAGTATATCTAATTCTAATTGAGTAAATAAAACTAGATGAAGAACGAAAGCTAGAAGCCCTCGTGTAGAAACGTACAAACCGGAGAGCTTTCAGGCGAGATAAAGTGAAACTTCATTCAAGGAGCGTTTTTCTCATCATGTTCATAACATCATTAGCACATTTTTGAATTGAGAGAATACGGATCCTTACATCCGAGATAAAGGAAAACTTCTACGAGGAGTCGATGTTGACTTATCGCAGAAAGAAGATCGAAGTTTGCTAACAGCACAACCTCTGCTGAAACAGATATCATTTCCTATACAAGAACATACATATCATGTTATAGATATACTTAAAGTGTTTGTATAGGAATTAATATCATTTAGGTTCCATTCAGAAAAGCTGCTGCTGAAATTTAATGTATTTTCTTGGATAGCATCTATTGCTACCAACTCTTGAAGATTATTTTTTTGGTAGGATATTTTTAGTTAAAATATCTAACTTGATAGGCTTCGTATTCAGCATTCTTATGTATATGTCTGTTAGTATACAGTAAAATTCAAAGATATGCTTTTAACGTACAGGTAAGGAAACTACCGTTTTTCCCCTCTATTGAATTCAACCCATTTTTTCATTATCAGTATATACGTATTTGGTTAAACATTTGTTTCACGAAATACATAAATTATAAACGACCAAATTGTACGCATGGTGGTTTTTCCTGTTCCTCTCAAATGTGATTCCTAATTCTCTGTAGAAAATTGACTCCTTTACACTCATTCGTTTTATCCATCTTCGTGAGGCTTCCATATCTCTGGCGATGGCTATAAAGCGAAACTTCATTCAATGTTGACTTTCTTTCATCACATACAGATAAAAGTAGAAAAAAGGCTAAAATCTCTGGCATCCTTAAAAAAGTAGGACATTTTTTAAGGATGCGAACAAATCAGGTATTTAGGCGCCGTTATCTCACTTAAACTTTTGTATTCTCTATAACTTTTAAAGGAGTGGTCTTGCCACAGCACCTTAGATTTAGATTTAAGTTAGACAACTACATGCTTGCTTTAATTTTACACAAGTTTCTCCTTTATTTATAGTACAGAATAGTAACTGCAAAAAATCAAATTACAAACATGACTGCTTAGCATTTTCTAATGAACCTAGCTTTAACTTTTAAATCTTATCATCTGTTAACTACTATGAGGTGTTACGTAAGGTAATGTACAAGCGAAATACTTCGTATTCGAGGAAGTCCAAAAACCTAGTACAATTGAATTATGTTTTAGTGTGCATATGGACCTAATTATTGTCACTTTTAATGAAATAAACTAACCTGTACATTTGTTTTATACACTTCTAACTTAAAACGATAAGTTCCGTATCTGTTCCAGTTATGTCTAACATTATTGTATAGAATATCTCATTGGTTGATAACTGGCTAAGGTAATATAACTAACTACGACTTAGGATGTATTTCTAACGATAAAGATCACTTTTACTTTTCTAGTTTCTATTGTTTGATTTCGGTCTTTACATGATTAACTACTACTTGTTAAGTAATATTAATCTTTTATAGATACGAGTATTTTTAAACGTATTCATAATAACAAGCGAACCATCTGAAAAACAAGTAAAAATACTTTAAGATTAATTACCATTTTTAATTATTGGTACTAAATAACGATTCATACTTTATCGGTTATGGTAGACAAAACAGTTAAGTTAATTCACTTATACCGGTTATAAAACTTGCTATTTTCCTTTTTACCTTACTGTAAAAATTATCAGTGTTATAAATGCTGGTGAAATAATTTCATTGTAGGAAATCTGGATTGTCCAAATAAAACAGGGCGATTTAGATGTACGATTAATTGACTTGTTCGTTTATATTGTAGATCAAATGCATTTAAAGATATTTCTACATAACAGCCGCTCCCATCATAAAACGTAACGTATGTGCCGGAATTCTTTTTTTCATATCGATATATGTGGTGATAAGCGATCCAAGCATTGCTTTTATTTTTAATAGAAGCTGTCGGCATCATATAAACACCTTGTTCTGGTATTACTGGAATTGGGAGCTTGCTGGATGAATGTAAAACGTCTTTTACAGCCATCCTCCTGCCTTCTAAGGTAGATCCATATAACAGACAACTATAATCAATAATTTGTTCTGGTCGATGCAATGATCTCCTTTGTACATCATCTTCTAAAATGAGTGAACGATAATAAGTATATTCACTCCAAAATATAGCTTTTGTTTTTACTGATACAATATACACTGATGTAATACGTTGCTTCAACTTAGTCTCCTCCTCTAGTAATTATTAGACTTTTAACATTAATTCTACTATTTTGTCTATACTTTGTCTTTACTTAACGACAAATAGTTTCAATAACTAAAAGATGATGAAAGACTTTTATTTAGGAAGTAATTCATCTTATCTTGCGTATCATTTTTGCTTACTCGTCTCTTTCTCTAAACTGAGGAGGATGATCATCGGATATGCAGTTCCTTTTACCTTAATTACAGAAAGCTTTCATTCAATTTCAATTTTTGTTGTCATGCTATGTTATAATTATACCTAATTTTAAATGGATTAAGGAGTTGATGTTTGGATGGATATAGCTGCATTATCAATTGGTTTAGCTAATCAGCAAATACAAACTAATGCAGGTATAGCGGTGATGAAAAATGCATTAGGAGTTATGGAAACTCAAGGCGCACAGCTTCAAAAAATGATTGTAGATTCCTCTGTTTCTAAAATAACTCATCCTACGCTTGGCAGACAGATCGATATAATGGGTTAAGATATTAACTTTAGTACTAAAATTTTATGCTTTTTAACGTAAAAAGAGGCAGGAAACATACTGTGTATGTTCTGCCCCTTTTAAGTATGGAACGAAAAAAATCAAACCATTATTGATTTCCTTGGTTATTATCTTTATTTTGATCGTCCATCATATTATCATCGTTATTATCAGTGTCAGTATTATCTTCTTCATTTTGGAGATCGTTATCATTTCCATCCATGCCGTTGTCATCTGCAGGACGATCGTTGTTACCCCCCTGATCTTCTACTGGTGTATCATTATTATCTGCAGGGCCTTGATCATCATTTGTTGCACAAGCAGCAATTAATGATAACATTAAAATAGATGCTCCAAGTTTCATAAGAAGTTTTGATTTCATTGTAATGCCTCCTTTTGTATTCGTTCGCTTTTAGCATAACCAAATCGAAAGAAGTCATACAATTTTTTATCCAATTTTTCCTAAAGTTGAAAGATGAAGTGATTTTTTTAATTATAATCATTAATTTTAAGGTTTAAAAAGGGCCGGAAATTTCAAGGTGGTTTCGGAAAGCTGAATGGTTATTTTTAACCGTGAGAACCTAATTAAGATTGATTTTTTAATTAGGCTATTTTTATAAACGTCAGACAATAACTATGTTACCTTAACTTTAGCACAAAAATTTTCCTAACCCACAAAAACATTAGCTATGGCATTTTCGCCAAATATTGAACTTCCTGCAAAGTTTATTTTATAGCAAATAAAATTTCTGCTTCACAAGCAGTTTTTCCCTCCACTTTAGCAACTGCTTTTCCTTTACCGATTGGACCTTTTAATCGAAGTATCTCCACTTCCATTTGCAATTGATCACCAGGACGAACTTGTTGTTTAAAACGACAATTATCAACACCTGCTAGAAATCCAATTTTCCCTTTATTTTCCTCTAAGCCAAGCATGGCAATTGCACCCAGCTGTGCTAACGCCTCCAAAATCAAAACACCCGGCATAACAGCATATTCCGGAAAATGGCCTTGAAAAAATGGTTCGTTTGCAGAAACGTTTTTCAAACCAGTAACTCGTTTTCCTTCTTCTAATTCTGTTACACGATCGACTAATAGAAACGGATAACGATGAGGAATTATCTCTTTTATTTGTTCAATATTCATTTTATCAGCCTCTTTTCTTGTTTTATACCGCATCTAAAGTGCCGTCAGACTCCCACGTCAAGGTGGGGGATAATGGCACCTAAAAAGCTCCGATTCGTTCGGGAGGCCTTTAGGTCGTGCCCTTGCGATACTATCATCTAGTGGAGGATGAAGGATTCCCCGCACTGAATGAAATTTCTACTTTAAATTGATATGGTAACTGAAATGAAAGCATCTGAGTCGACATTAGACTTAGATGCTTTACTTAATTTGTTTTCGTAACAATGTCTATAATATGTTGCCATGTCTCTTTTTTTAAAGCGTCGATAGGCGTGCCATCACCAATGACTCCATAGCCGACCATTAGTCCAATCACTAAGGCAATTATACATAGAAGTGAAACGACAATAATCCTTAACCAAATAGGAAAAATGCGTAGTCTCGGACGTTTTTTCGTAGTCCCTGCTCGCTGCATTTGGTGTTTTTCACTTCTTTGTCGTAATTTAGCAGTGCTTGAATCAGTCTTTTGTTGGGAACGATAGATTAATTTACTACCATCTTCCTCTAAAGCTTTGGTAGAGCCTTTCCCCTTGACGAGATTCTGGTTTAGGAACATAGTTTTGTTTCTCCTTACTTCTAGAGGTTGTATGACACATCAAATTTCCTTATAGCTTATGAATCTCTGTGATGTAAATTTGCCCTTTTGTTCGTAACAGTCTCTTGAACTTCGATTCGATAGGACATGCTGCTATCAGCAGAATCACAGCACAGAGTAAGCCTCAACAGCAATACAATCAGGGTTTTCAAGCAGAACAGAAGCTAGAAGCCCTTGGTTAGCGACGTACAAACTTGGAGATCTTCTGACGAGATAAAATGAAACTTCATTTCTTGGAGTGCTTTCCCAAGAAATGTTGACCTAAAGGCCTCTGAACCAATCGGGCATTTAGGTGTCGTTATCTTCAATTTAAACGTCTCCAAATTCTCTATAAGTTGGTAATTTTATGGCCCCTTACATCCGGGATAAAGAAAACATGCCTCTAAAACAGGGCTATGCCGACGCCTGAGTGGCAGGTCCGCTTTTAGTCGGTCTTCCTTTTGATTCGAGCAAATGTTAACTTATCATAGGAAGAAGTTCGAAGTTTTCTACAGCTTTCAGTGCTTAAGCTAGTCGAAGCTACTTTTCAAAAGAAATTTCCCCAACGAAAAAAGGTATAATTCCCTAAGCAATAAGGAACACTCCAGCAATGATACACATGATTTTCATGAACGTTACCATCTACCGGTCTCAGAGCTTTTACCTCTTTTAGGAATAAATTGATATTTAGCGTAATTGATTAATGAGACCAAGCATTTGATCACTCATAGATATCGTTCTTGCATTAAATTGGTAGGCACGCTGTGTCATAATTAACTCTGACATTTCTTGAGACATATCGACATTCGATGCCTCCAATGTGCCACTTTTTAAAATTTGTTCGTTCTCTCCCACCGGTTGAATAATTTCAGCTATATTAAAGCCGAGCTCTACTAGATTAGGTAAACGGAATAAATTTTCTCCAGTTGCTTCTAGCAAATGAGGACGAACTGCTTCAACTACAGCAATTCTCCCGGCTATTTCAGTTGTGGCTCCACGTGTCACTCTAATTTCCCCATTAGGTAGTAGTGTAATATCATCAAACCCTTCATCAATAACTATCGGGCCGTTTATACCAAGAACCGGATTGCCATCACTGTTTGTTAGCATTACTTGTTGATTGTTATTAACTGGGCTTAAATAAAATGCACCATCTCGTGTATAACGCGTCTCGGTTACTCCATTTTCAATTACTTGAACTTGATATAAATGATTTGCATCTAGCAATGCCGTATCTAACGCTCGGTCTGTGTTTCGCAATGCGCCTAATTGCATATTGGAATTAATTGACCCAAGCTTGGCTCCCGATCCGATACGAATACCGTCCGGAGTTAATCTGCCTTCTGCGTTTCTAGGATCTGTTAAATTGTTCATTTGTTGAAACAGTAACGAGGAAAAATTAGCTTGCCTGTTTTTATAACCTGTTGTTTGACTATTTGCCAGATTGTTTCCGATCACGTCGAGCTTGTTTTGTAATTGGTTCATTGTAACTGCAGCTTGGATCATTGTTCTTGACATGCTAATCTCTCCTTTACACTAAACGAGCAATTTCACTGACTGCCTTACCCATACTTTCATCATAAGCCTTTAAAACTCGCTGATTTGTTTCAAACATACGGTAAGATTCCAACATTTGGGTCATTGATTGCATCGCATCCACATTTGAGCGTTCCAAAAAGCCTTGTTTAATAGAAAAAGTTGCTCCGGCTGGTACAGCTACAGCATCCCCAGCGTATAAATTATCTCCTTCTTTTACTAACTCATTAGCATCAGCAGCATAGGCAATGCCTAACGGAATAGCAGCATCAGCTGTTTGTAATAAGCCATCAGAGGTTACAGTAAATTCTAATCCATTCGTTTGAATTGGTTCACCTGCTTGATCCAAAACATAATAACCTTGATTTGTAACTAAGTATCCATCACCATCTACCGTGAAATTTCCATTTCTAGTATAGCGAACATCTCCCGCAGTGTTTTGCACAGTGAAAAAAAGCCTTCCTGTATCGTCAGGTAACTGCCCATCAATAAGCGCAATGTCAGTAGAAATTCCTGTCTGACGCACGTCCCCTTGCGTAAATGTTGGAATCGTTTCTTGT
Organism: Virgibacillus proomii; assembly: GCF_900162615.1. Classification (NCBI taxonomy): domain Bacteria; kingdom Bacillati; phylum Bacillota; class Bacilli; order Caryophanales; family Bacillaceae; genus Virgibacillus; species Virgibacillus proomii. The sequence continues at coordinate 641,795 of NZ_FUFN01000009.1, forward strand.
ACATACACGCCTGTATTCAAGGCCCCTATTGGCTGTTGTTTTCTTACGCTAAGCGAATGTTGAGTAGGGAGTTTTTCTCCCCCCATTCTATTCATTAACATTTCTGGAAAAGCTCGTAAAGCTGTCTGGTCTGCTTTATAACCCGGGGTGTTTGCATTGGATATATTATTTGCAAAAGCCTCCTGCTGACGCTGCTGAGCGATCATTCCGCTGGCAGCTGTATAAAAACCTCTTAGCAAAGAATTCCCCTCCTTTTACAATTTCTTCCTTTATTTCAATCAAAGAGAATGTTTAAAAAGTCTGGTAAATATGACACCTTGAAATATCTCTTGTTAAAATATAAAAATTTTAGCGTTGAAGTTAAAACGAAGCGAATAAAAATTTTAGACAATTTCTGTACACCTAGTTTTTCTTTATTCCCTTCATTTAATTGTTCTGTTGTATCGGTATACACTTCTTTTTCAAGGACAACATATGCTACAGCGATACATTCGCACGCAGAAAAAGCACTTCTGCATTTACAAGACAAGGAAAACTTCAACAGCGACCATCGCAATTTTTAAAGATGTTGCGATCTTGGCTACCTTTATCTTCTTTTTAACATACAATTAAATGATCTTTTTCCGATCAACTTTGTCAATATTTTCTAACATCATGCCTGTTCCTTTTGCTACACAGTTCATAGGTTCTTCTGCAATAAACACGGGAACTTTTAACTCCTCAGCAAGTAATTCATCCATGCCATGAATTAATGCCCCGCCACCTGTTAAAATTACCCCACGATCAATAATATCTGCTGATAATTCTGGCGGTGTACGCTCCAATACGGATTTTGCTGCTTGAACGATCAGATAAACAGATTCCCGTAAAGCTTCCCCTATTTCTTGAGAATTTACGGAGATAGTTCGTGGTAATCCTGATACCATATCCCGACCACGAATTTCCATTTGCTCATCACGGCTACCCTGAAAAACAGTAGCTACATTAATTTTTATGTCTTCTGCTGTTCTTTCTCCGATTAAAAGTTTGTATTTTTTCTTTATGTATTGAAGAACTTCCGCATCAAATTTATCCCCAGCCATTTTAATGGATTCTGACGTTACAATGTCACCCATGGATAGTACAGCTACATCTGTTGTACCACCACCAATGTCGACAACCATATTGCCACTAGGTTGAAAAATCTCCATACCTGCACCAATTGCTGCTACTTTTGGTTCCTCCTCTAAATAAACCTTTTTTCCACCTGATTTTTCAGCAGCCTCTTTAATCGCTTTTTGTTCAACTTTGGTAATATTTGTCGGGCAACAAATTAAAATCCTTGGTTTGGATAAAAAACCTTTTACATTTATTTTATTAATAAAATGTTTTAGCATCGCTTCTGTAACATCAAAATCAGCAATTACCCCATCCTTTAACGGGCGAATAGCTTCAATATTCCCTGGTGTACGACCAACCATTTTTCTAGCAGCCTCACCGACTTCCAGTACTCTTCCTGTATTACGATCCATGGCAACAACAGCTGGTTCATTTAAAACTATTCCTTTTCCTTTAAGATGAATCAATACATTTGCTGTCCCAAGATCAATACCGATATCCCTTGAAAACATGGGCTCAAATCCTCCTAATTAGTTACTATGTATTATTTTTGTCCATACTGCTACTAATATAATATTTTACCACAAATCTCTACATTTAACTGCATTTTATTTAAATTTTGTTAAGGAAAATATAATTGGATGTAAACCTTTCCCAAGTATTATACAAAAACAGAAAAAACCTCCCGCCTCTTTTTTTAGCAGAAGGCTTTTTACTAATAAAGTAAAACTTCATTCAGTAAGGATTTTCTTTTATCCCCTACTGATAGGGGTAGAGATAAATGCTAAAATCGCAGGAGTCTAGAAAAGGAAAAGCTCTTTATCATCGTCCGATATATCGCTGCCGTCGTCCTTCTTGTCCTTGAAAAACCGTGATGTTAATTTAAGAAGCTTTCCTTAGCTTGTCGTCCTGAACAAATTGGGCATTTAGGCGCCGTTTTCTCCCACTTTGAATCTTTTGTATCAATTCAGGACTTGAAGGGGGAAACTTACGGCACCTTACATGCGGGATAAAGCCTAAAGTTTTATACTTTTCTATAGTGTAAAAAAGTTTGTTCCTACATAATAATTGGATGAGTTTGGATCACATCGACGGGTAAATAGAAGATGCTCTAGACTCTATTTATCCTACTGGCTTTGCTTCCGTTTTTTTTGTAGCATCGACTTTATATTTTTTTCTCGTCGCTTCTCCTCCACGTAAATGCCTAATGGCCTTATGATGTTCCAATATGCTTTTCACTTTGCTTGCTAACTCTGGATTAATCTCTGGCAACCTCTCTGTCAAATCTTTATGGACCGTACTTTTAGATACTCCAAATTCCTTTGCTATTACACGAACTGTTTTTCTCGTCTCCACAAGATAATTTCCTATCCTGATCGTTCTCTCTTTGATGTAGTCGTGCACACCGTTCGCCTCCCTAAGTTGTATATTTCCGAGGTGGTAGTTTGAGACAGGTGTTACATGGATGGAATAGTTTGCAATAAAATGATTGACCGAAAACATCAGTGCAACAATATGTAGTTGCTTACCTATTTCACAACTAAATACGTTTAACATTAATAATATTCTGTATTTTATTCTTATACTTAGGACGCTTTCTATCCTTATCAATTGAAAAGTAGCCCCACATGCTCTCACCTCAGACATTTTAGAATGATTAGTTTGTATAAGTTTATTATGAGTAGATGTGGTTTATGCTTAAAAAAGCATCTTTGCGCAGTAGGACAGGCAATTTTTTAAAAAAGCTCTATAATTTTCTAAAGTAACACCGAACGGTTAATGACGTAAGATAACGATAAAAACTCCCTCAGCTATGATTACTAAGGGAGCTTGACCAATTATTCATCTTTAGAAGATTTTGTCGAGCTATCAGATTGCTCATTTAATTGACCTTCTATTTCATCAGAGTCAGACTTGTCTTCTTGACCTTTATCAAGTGATTGATCTTCGGTAGATGACTCTTCTGCAGCTTCATCCTCTTGAGACGGATCTGCTTCTTTTTCTTGTGATTTAGTTTTCTCAGATACTTCGTCTGTCACACTATTCAGACTGCTTACAGGCTGGTTAAAGTATTCTTCAGGATTAACCTCTTTTCCATCCTTGCGCAATTCAAAATAAACATGTGTGCCACTGTCTTTTCCAAAAACATTTTTTCCTGCTACTCCTAATTTATCGCCTTGCTTCACTTCTGTTCCTGCTTTGACATTAACCTCTTCTAAACTAGCATAGTATGTTGTCACTTCATCATCATGTTCTAGTACAACAACATTTCCAAGCAATGGATCTTCCTTAACTTCGGTAATCTCACCGCTTAGAGCAGCTACAACATCGAATGACTTACCGCTTGCTGAAGCAATATTTACACCATCACTTTCGTAGTACTTATTGTTGTACAAGACCAATGCTTGCTCCTGCTCTTTTTGATCAGCGTTGTAATCATAAAATTTAGTTACAATTTCTGCTTCTTCTTCGTCTGCTATTGGCATTTTAATTGTTTCTTGCTGTTCCATTACAGGCTCCGCTCGTTCACCATGTTGTGCTGGTGTATATTCATTTCCTTCATCTTGAGCATCTGGAACCTGACTATCATTATTTTGATACCAAACAACTACTGATAACAATACGGCAGCAATAGTTAAATAGACAGCAGGGAAAAACCACTTTTTACGAAAAATTCGACTCCACTTATTTTTTGAAGTCCCTTTGTTTTCTTCATTCATTAGAACATCACCTCAACAACCATTCTGATCAGAAAAAGGTATTTATATACATCTTTCAAAAAATATTTTGCAGTTTATTGTATTTTTTAAAAAAAGAAGGGTAAATTAAGGAGATTTACTAGGATAAAGCCAGACTTTATTTTGCATAAGCACTTTTGTTCATGAAGTGGTGAGCACAGAATAGAGAAGCGCAATAAAAAAACTTGGCTTGTCGCCAAGTCTTTATGGTGAAAGCTATCGTTTTTCTTATACGATAAAGCCTAAAGTTTTATATTTTCCTACAGTGATTAAAAACTCCCGCCTATTTTGCGACGAGAGTTTGAGCAATATCATTAACCTTACTAATTTCTACATTTTTATAATAGTAGCCAACAATATCTTTATAGTTTTTCCCTTCCTTTGCCATTCCATTTGCTCCGTATTGACTCATTCCAACCCCATGACCGAACCCTTTAGTGGTAAATATAAAATGATTGTTTTTTTGTTTAATGGTGAAATCACTAGATTGTAATTTGAGCTGTTCTCGTATGTCCCTACCTGAAAAGCTGTTTCCAGCGATATTAACCTTCTCTACTCGTTTGCTGTCCGTATGTGTTATCTCAATTGGCAATGGAAACTGATCTGGCAAATCCATTTTTAACGCTGTCTCTAATTGCTCAAGGGAAAAGGTTTTTTGATCCAAAAATTTAGGAGATGACTTATCCCACGGACTTTCTACACTCCTTAAATAAGGTAGCTTATTTTCCCAGTAATCCTCTGAATTTTCCGTATATCCATTGCTAGTAGAAAAAAATGCTGGAGTTATTGGCGCTTTTTTATATGTTAAAATTTCTCCTTTTGTTTCTGCAACAGCTTCCTTCACCTTCTTCATCTTCCAGTCAAAATCACTGCCCCATATTTTCTGTAGCTGATACTCATCTTTATATACTTGATGTTGAACAGTATCTGTAACATCAGATTCTTTTTTTTCCGTTTCTCCATGAAGCTTTTGGTTTACAATATACGTTCTTGCAGCAAGGGATTGTGCTTTTAATGCTTCCTTTTCAAAATCTGCTGGCATTTCAGATGCTACCACTCCTACAACATATTCCTCTAATGGTATACCTTCGACCTTATCAGATGCTGTCCGCATAACAGACACAGAGAATGGCGAAGCACCTAGTTCTGCTTCACTCGCCACTTTTTCCTTATCGCCCGCATGGGATATTGTTTTTTCCTCCTGTTTATCAGCTTTTGTGTATGGAACAACGATCATAGTTGGTATAACAAGGATGGCAATAATTAAACTAGCTAATAGAAGTGAGGTCGGAACTTTCCAAACAGATGGGCGCTTTGGTGACTTTTGTAAGTAATAAGGTTTTTTCGTTTTTAAAAACAGTTGTTTGTTACCTGATGGTTTTTTTGAAATACTCTGTTGTTGAAAGGATGATTGTTGCTTTGATTTAATCTTTTTTAACAACGTGGCGTTTCGCTTCTTCCATGCTTTTGAACCACTCTTTGTTGAATAGTTACCTCGTTTCATTCCTTTCCTCCTTCAGTTTATTTAATCTAGCATACCTACTAATATATGTATACATTGTAAGAAAACAATAGAACTTAAAAAATAAAGGAAAACGCATTCTGTAAAAACTCACTACAAATTAAGTAGAATTAAAACTAAACATACACCTAGGAACTTTTACTTTTTTAACCAAATTTGCATTCAAAAGAGAATTAAAAAGAAAGAATTCTTCACTCGATGACTGTTCAAGAAGCCTTCCCTCCAGTTCAATCGAACAAACGGACATTTAGGTGTCCCTTACGCTTGAGGATTTATTCTTACAGCACCTTAAATGTAGAAACAAAGGAGCCGATGTTACCTTAACGTAGGAAGAAAGGCGAAGTTTACTAGACGCTCAAGCACTTAGCTAGACAGCGAAGCTATCTGCAAAAACGATATCCACTAGAAATTGGATATCGTTTCTAGGTAATTTAAAAAATCCTAGCCACTTATTAAGATATACCCATAATAAAGGGTAATTTACTGGAGACGTAGGATTTTTAACTATGTTTTTATTATTGATAAAGATGACAAGCTGCATAATGTCCCGGTTCTACTTCCTGCCATTGCGGTTTTTGACTAGCACAAATTTCCATAGCTGCAGAGCATCTAGTTCGAAATACACAACCACTTGGTGGATAAATGGGGCTTGGTAATTCTCCTTTCAATATTATTCGTTCTCTTTTCTCCTCTATATCTGGATCGGGAATGGGAATGGCGGAGAGTAAAGCCTGTGTATATGGATGAAGCGGATTGACATAGAGGGCTTCACTATTAGTTAATTCAACCAAATTACCTAAATACATAACTCCTATCCGATCGGAAATTTGTTTGATCATGGATAGATCATGGGCAATAAATAAAAAGGTTAACCCTTTCTCCATTTGTAACTCTTTCAATAGATTAACAACCTGAGCTTGTACAGAGACATCTAAAGCAGAGATAGGTTCATCTGCGATAATAAATTCAGGATTTAATGCCAATGCTCTTGCAATTCCGATTCGTTGTCGCTGTCCTCCGCTAAATTCATGTGGATAGCGATTGGCATGATCACGATTTAGTCCGACTTCCTCGAGCAACTGATACACACGTTCCTGCAGTTCTTGATTCGTCTTATACAATGCATGCACTTCCATCGGTTCAGATATGATGTCTTTGACAGTCGAACGCGGACTTAAAGATGCATAAGGATCTTGGAAAATCATCTGTATGCGCCGGTATAATTGAATTTTATCTTTTTCCTTCAGTGTTTGAATATCTCTCCCATCGTAAATAACTTCTCCGGCTGTTTTATCATATAGACCAAGGATAGTTCGGCCGACCGTCGATTTCCCACAACCCGATTCTCCGACAAGACCAAATGTTTCTCCTTTATAAATACGGAATGAAACATCATTAACTGCCTGTAAAGTTTGGTTTTTGCCAACATTAAAATATTTTGTTAGTTTATTTACTTGTAAGATTTCTTCTGTCATATAGATTCACTCCCTTCATCACACCAATAGCGTCGAATAGCACATAGCTCTTTTTCATAGATGGTACTCTTTATCTGGATGACTTCGATTCCCTTGCCAGTTTGCGGCGAGTGAAGCATCTTCCCTTCACCATAGTATACCCCGACATGATGCAAGCGCCCCTTTCCTTCTTCATACGCAAAAAACAGTAAATCTCCTGGTTGTACTTGCGAAAAGGTGATTTCCTTACCGCCTTTCGACTGGTCTACAGCATCTCTAGCAATCTGATATCCATTTGCTTTATGAGCTGTATATGATAGTCCTGAGCAGTCATAACCAAAAGAACTCATCCCTCCCCAAAAATAAGCTAATCCAACAAAGTCTTTCACCGAATCTAAGATTGCAGTTCCATTACCACGTGAAAGTCCCTTTTCCCGAGAAAAAAGTTCCACATCATGTACGTTTAAATACCCAATTCCATGAGGAGTGCATACCATAACTTCACTTTCATCATATTCTTTTACTGGAAGAATAGTTGAATAGCTTAGTTTTATTTTTGGCTCATCTACTAATCTCAGCCATGCTTTATCACTTCGAATAATTACTAATATTTGCTGTTGCCACTCTTCCCGTTTTACTGTTTTTAGCTGACATAATGGTATCCATCCCGGATACCCTCTTTCATCTTTAGCAGAAGGCTGTGAAGGGATAACAATATGTACCCAATCCCCTACTTTCTCTGTAATTACAACCTGTTCACCATATAGTAATTGTGTCTGAATTCGATTTTCTTCACATAAAGCCAGTTTAGCTTTGTCATCTAATTGACTAATCCACGTATCCATATTGGTTGGATTTGTAATACCCGGAAAATCTATACTTCTCGGTGATTCGGGATTTGTCCATACCGTAGCCACTGGAACACTTGAAACCCAAAGATCATAATTACTTTGCGCCGGCTTTTGTCTACTCATGTATAGTGCTCCTTCCCTTAACTTGTTCTTGACTAACTAAACCTAGTAAACATAAAATCATTCTCAATATAATAATGTCTTCCTAAGCAGTAACGGTTTAAACACATGATGGATACTAAACTCAATACTCTCACCAGTGATGACATGTGTTGGCGGAGCTTCTCCCCAACCAGTTATTCTATTATCACATACCTTAGCTTGACAACTGTTGTTTCAGCTGTAGTAACCGTACGTAATGCTGTTTTGTTTTAAACGGAGTATATAAAGGCACTGCTGACGAAATGTTTTTATTTCTTTTATGACCATATTTATCCCCCACATCCTACTAGCATACACCCGGCTGAATTTTCAATGTTTTTTGTTTCGTCGATAATTTTGCTTCTGTCCCTAAAGGAATAGCTATATTTGGCATACAATGGCCTATTTTAAAGCCTGCTAATACAGGTATATCTAAATCAGACAAATAATCATTAAAAACACGTTCCAATGTTAAAGACGGAACGATCTTTGGGCAAGCACCGGCAAAATCGCCTAATACAATTCCGGCTGCACTAGCAAGCTTTCCGGAGAGCTTTAATTGATTCAACATTCTATCCACCTTATAAGGTTCTTCCCCAATGTCTTCGAGTAAAACAATTCGATTTGTTGTATCGATTTCAAACGGAGTACCTAGTGTACTGACCAAGATAGATAAATTTCCCCCTACGAGCATTCCTGTCGCTTCTCCGTTAGCAATAACATATAAAGGAGCGATTTGTTCTGTATAGGTATACGTCATTGGTTGAAATAACTGTTTAAACATCACTGCAGATATAGAATCAAAATCATCTCTTCCAATATCAGAGGAAAGCATGGGACCATGAAATGTGACAAGTCCTGTTCGTTGACGAATGGCTGTATGTAAATATGTTATATCACTATATCCCCAAATGATTTTTGGTTGCTTTTTCATCCAGCTATAAGGAAGCTGTAATGCTATCCGTGCCGTTCCATATCCTCCTCTAGCAAAGATAATTGCTTTAATTGACGGATCCACGATCATGCTTTGGAAATCCTCCAGTCGTTCTCTGTCGTTCCCTGCGAGATAGCCATCCACTTTATTCACATGTTCCCCTAACCGCACCTCTAGTCCCATTTTTTCCAAAAACAATATTCCTTGCTGCAACCTGCTACTATCTGGTGGACCTGCAGGTGCAAGAATACCAACAGTATCTCCTTGGTGAAGTCTAGGAGGATAAATCATTTGATCCCTTCTTTCCTAGAAACAGGGGCTGATTTATGGGCCCCTGTTAACCTATTGTTTATCAGCATATTTTAAATCCAGGTAACCAACTGGGTGGCGGTGAATATTCGTAACTCCTTCCTGTAACACTTCTACTTGGTTGTAATAACGAATTGGAAAAATCGGCATTTCTTCAGCTAATAGCTTTTCTGCTTCATACATATATTCCCAACGTTTCTTTTCGTCTACTGCTGACTTTGCATTTGCAATGAACTCATCATATTTTTCATTTGACCAGCCAGTTCGATTCATATAAGAACCGGTAATGAAACTTTCTAAGAAATTAATTGGATCAGCATAGTCATATAAGAAAGAACTTCGTGACAATTGATGTTTTAATGCTTTTTGATCCTCTAGAAATACATTCCATTCCGTATTTTCAAGTTCTACATCAACACCAAGATGTTCACTAATCATTCCTTGCAATGTTTCTGCTACATCTTTATTAACATGATCCGTATTATATGACAATGTTACGTTAGGAAGTTCATCATACCCTTCTTCCTTCATTCCCTCTTCCAATAATGCTTTTGCTTCCTCTGGATTAAAAGAAATAAGATCCTCATTAACATCTCTAAAATCTTTTCCTTCCGGGTTCGTAAATCCTGGGGATACAAAACCGAAAGCTGGTTCTACTTTGTTTTTCACTACAAATTCTGCGATCTCTTTTTGATCAATTGCCAAAGCAAATGCTTTCCGAATTTTTATATTTTGAAACGGTTCCTCTGTCACATTAAACCGGTAAAAATCCAACCCGCCCTGCTCAACAATTTGTACATTTTCCCCATCAATCAATTGATCGGATAATTCTGCTGGAATTTCTGCTGAATCTAATTCCCCTCTTTCAAACATTTGATATTCTGTATTTACATCATCAATCATCGTCCAATGCACACCATCTAATCGTACATTTTCTGCATCCCAATATTCTTTGTTTTTACTAAACACCATTTCATTATCATGTTTCCAAGCATCTAACTTAAATGGACCGTTCGCAACAAATGTATTTGCTTCGGTGTGCCATTCTGGATTTTCTTCAGCAACTTTATGATTTACCGGAAAAAAAGCCGGGTTTGTTATTAAATGCAGAAAAAAGCCTGTTGGACTCTCTAATTCTACTTCAAGTGTTTTCTCATCTACTGCAGTAAGACCTAAATCATCTTTAGAGCCTTTACCATTGTTAAATGCTTCGCCACCTTTAATAAAATAACCGAGAAATCCTGCAGCTGAACCAGTATCCGGATTTAATAACCTTTCCCAAGCAAAAATAAAATCCTTTGCTACAACTGGGTCTCCATTTGACCAATTTGCATCCTTTCGTAAATGAAATGTGTACGTTTTTCCATCCTCCGAAACATCCCACCTCTCTGCAATTGCTGGTTGCGGTTGATGATCATCTCCTAAGCGAGTTAACCCTTCCAGCAAATTATTTAAAGCATCCCACGAAACATTATCAAAGCCGATTGCCGGGTCAAAAGATGTCGGTTCCCGGCCATTATTTAATTTTAAAACTTTTTGACCAATGCTTTCCTCTGCTCCGTTTTGTTTACTGTTATCTTTCGGTTCTTCTCCAGCTCCTTTCTTCGCAGTACATGCAGCTAAAGCGACAACAAAAAGAATGATGACCATACTGACTAACCACTTCTTCACACCTTTTTCCTCCTTAGTTTTATTTAAGTGCTGTTAGTTCTAACAGCTGCTTCGCCCGCCTATCCTGCATCCAGCAATTCACCTTATGAGATTTGCTCTTATCAATCGTGTTCGGGTAAACTTTATCACACACCTCCATTGCTAGCGGACATCTCGCAGTAAATGGGCAGCCTTGTGGTGGGGAGAATAAATCAGGTGGAGTCCCGTCAATTGGCTTGAGCTTCCCTCCCTTTACATCAAGACGGGGAACTGAATTTAGCAACCCTTTTGTATAGGGATGTTGCGCTTGATAAAAAATCTCACGTTTAGACCCAACCTCTATGATCTTTCCTGCATACATAACAGCAATTCGATCTGCTATTTTAGCAACAACGCCTAAATCATGCGTGATTAGAATAATAGCTACTTTAGTTGCTGCCTGAATCTTTTCAAACAACTCCAGAATTTGTGCTTGAATTGTTACATCGAGCGCGGTTGTTGGCTCATCAGCAATTAATAGTTCTGGTTCACAAATGAGCGCCATTGCAATTACAATTCGCTGCCTCATCCCACCACTAAACTGATGAGGATATTGCTTCAAACGTTCTATTGGATTGGGGATGCCAACTAATTGCAGCATTTCTAATGCTTTGGCTTTTGCCTGGTCGGCGCTAAGTTGCTGATGTTTGCGTACACCCTCCATTACTTGTGTTCCAATGGTTAGCGTTGGGTTTAATGCTGTCATCGGGTCCTGAAAAATCATGGAAATATCAATTCCGCGAACAGATCGCATTTGCTTTTCCGATAAACTTGTCAATACTTTATTTTTAAATGTAATCGTCCCTTTTGTTATTTTTCCAGGCGGATCGGGAATCAGCTGCATAATCGCATTAGCCGTAACACTTTTACCACAACCAGACTCGCCAACAATCGCTAAGGTCTCTCCTTGATGTAATTTAAAATCAACACCACGAACCGCCTTAACAGTTCCTCCATAGGTGGAAAATGTAACATGTAAATCATTTACTTCAAGTAATTTCTCCATTTGCTCACCTACTTTCTCAGTTTCGGGTCTAGTGCGTCCTGAAGCCCGTCACCTAACACATTAAATGCAAACATGGTAAAGGATATAAAAAAGGCTGGAAAAAATAATGTCCACCAGTGACCGGATAAAATTGCACCTAGGGAGTCATTCGCCATCACACCCCAACTCGCAAACGGTGCTTGAATACCCAGACCCAAAAAACTTAAAAATGCTTCTGCAAAAATGGCGCTGGGGACGGTTAAGGTCATTTGTATAATGATTGGACCCATCGTATTTGGTAATAAATTTTTGCGGATAATCCGTGATGTCTTTGCACCAAATGATTTAGAGGCCAGAACAAACTCATAATTTTTAATTTGCAATACTTGCCCCCGAACAATTCTGGCCATGCCTACCCAACCGGTGACCGTTAAGGCTATAATAATGGTCGCTAGGCTCGGACCCAAGACAACCAATAATAAAATAACGACGAGCAGATATGGAAGACCGTACAAAACCTCAATAATCCGCATCATTATATGATCGGTTCGCCCTCCTTTATAACCAGCTATACCGCCATAAACTATTCCTATCGTAAAATCGATGAGTGCTGCCATAACTCCAACAAACAATGATATTCGCGCCCCATACCAAGTCCTAGTAAACACATCACGTCCTGCATTGTCTGTTCCAAACCAATGCGCTTTGGATGGGGGCTGATATTGATTCGGCAAATCTTGTTTATTTACATCGTAAGGTGATAGGATTGGCCCAACGTTTGCAAAAATAGCAAGGATAACTAAAAAGATGAGACCCGTCATTGCAAGTTTATTCTTGACAAGTCTCCTCCAAGCATCCTTCCAATAAGACAAGGATGGTCTGGATACAGTCTGCATCTCCGCTTTATCCTTTTCTTTCCAAGTGAACCAAGCATCCGGAATATTTGCTGGAGAAGGAAGTTGTTTGGATGTTTTTTCTGCCACATTCATCTTATTTTCCTCCCTTCTTATGCAACTTAATTCTCGGATCTAAAAGTCCGTATACAATATCAACGAGAAATAGCATGATAATGAGGAACGCACTATAAAATACAGTTGTTCCCATAATAACTGGATAATCACGCTGATTTATGCTTTCTACAAAATACTTGCCCATGCCCGGAACAGCAAAAATTTTTTCTATCACAAATGTTCCTGTCAAAATTCCTGCTAAGAGCGTGCCCATAATTGTGATAACGGGCATTAATGCGTTTTTTAATGCATGTTTAATAACTATTTTCCATGGAGATAGTCCCTTTGCTCGAGCCATTTTTATGTAATCTTGTGTTAATACTTCTAGCATGGTTGACCTTGTTAATCTAGCAATAATAGCCATTGGTCCAGTAGCAAGTGCAGTAATTGGTAAGATCATATGGGCTGGACTCAGCCATCTGGCTACAGGGAAAAGTTCAATATTAACAGCCAACTGCTGAATGAGAAGTGTAGCTAGCACGAAATTTGGAATTGATATACCTAAAACAGCAAATCCCATTGCTACGTAATCAATAATTTGATTATGTTTTAATGCTGCAAAAACCCCCAGTGTTACTCCAGATAAAACGGCAACAATAATGGTTATAATCCCTAATTCAAATGAAATTGGAAAACCGCGCATCAGCATATCGTTCACTGTTTGCGACGGCTGCTTTATGGATGGACCAAAATCGAACGTTACAATCGACTTTAAATATAAAAAGTATTGCACAATATAAGGTTCATCCAGATTATAATGCGCCTCTAAATTAGCCTGTACGACCTCATTAGTCCCTCTCTCACTATTAAACGGTGATCCTGGTATGGTAACCATCAGAATAAAGGTTAATGTTACAATTACCCACAGAGTTACCAGCATAATGAGTAAGCGCTTTAATATGTAACGAAGCATGGACTTTCCTCCTTATGAAAACCTCGTATTCATAGCAAGTTCTGTCATAACAAGCATCGCTTGATACGCTTCTAAAATATCTTTTGCTTTGAATGTAACAATCGTTGAATTTGGCTCTATGTACGTACCCGGCATTAAATTTGCCCATTCTGCTTGGCCATAGTTTGCAAATTCAATTCGCAGCACCGGTTGTTTTGGAGGAATAAGTGGTTGAACATGATGACGTCGTTCCATCGCATCATTTATTCTGGCAGATAATATCTCATTTGCTTTTGTTGGTGTAAGGCTATATACAGAGGATCGAGATATCGTATTTTTTACTGCTACAGCAGTGACATTAGGAATAAGCGCTTCTGCTTCTTGAGCTGCTTGATCATCACCAGTAACGGCTAAAACGGGTACATCATAGAAACCTGCAAGATATGCATTAAATCCCATTTCTCCAATTTCGTGATCATTAAGATACATGGTTCTTACAGCATGAATCATGGTATGCGACATTACCCCAAACTGACCGGCACGTACATGGTAACCAATAAACATTGCTCCATCAAAGGTACTATCCAAACCTTCCATCATAGAAAATGGCTTAACATCTCCGGTAATCAGTTTTGCTTCTGGATGTAGATGCTCAATAAGTATATTATTCATTTTGGAATGACTATCATTAACTAATACTTCTGTACATCCCTTTTTTAAAGCAGCAACAATCACGCAATTTATTTCCTCTGTCATGACTTTTCTTGATCGTTCATAATTATGCATAGTAGCTTTAACAAATGATTCATCCGGCAAGCCCGTTATCCCTTCCATATCTGCAGAAATATATAATTTCATTATTGAACGATCACTCCTCTAATGTTTAAATTTTCTTAAATTTTACCATATATAGAATGAAAAGAAAAGTGCATATTCTTATGATTAAAACTGTAATTTTATTTTAATTTTCGATGCGCCGTTTCTACAATTTAAACTTCTCCGTATTCTCTAAAGTCTTGAAGAGAGAGTCTTAACGATGCCTTAGATGCAGGATAACAAAGCAGGTTACTTGTGAATGTGAAGTTGATAAGATGTGAAAAAGGAGAATATAGTAGCAGGAGTTTCCATCAAAATAATAGGCTTATTCACAGTCTTGATGGGGCGGATAAAATGAACATGGTTTTTTCATAGGCTCGAGGCAGCTTTTAAAGTTTGTCCTGTATCAATATAATGTTTTTAAGTAAACTAATATATTTATTTTTAGCGTTGAAATCTTTGGCAATTCAAATGCTAACTATTATACATAAATTAATGTATAGATAATTTCCGCACAATTCCTTATATGTTTCATGTATAACATATAAACAAATAAAAACAGATGATACAATTCTTCATCTGTTTTTATACTATCTATTAATTGAATGTGATTTAAAATAGAACTTGGAATATATAAGCGTGAATTGACAGAATGAAATAGAATTGTATATAACTATAAATTCCAAATGATTCATTTCACCAAGTTAATTCTTAACTTACAGGTATTACGAAGAGACAGGTAAACTATTAGGACAGCTCTGCCGCAATCGTTTTGTTTAAATGTTCGACTTTCATAAATGGAACGACTGTATTCCCATTATCATCTACCCTTTCCACATCTGCCCCTAAAGCTGCTAATTTGCCAGCAAAGTTAACATAACCGCGGTCAAGATGTTTTAATTCTGTTACTCTCGTCACACCGTCAGCGGCTAATCCAGCTAATACTAATGCTGCTGCTGCACGCAAATCTGTAGCTGCTACTTCAGCTCCTTGTAAATCACTAGGCCCTTCAATAATTACACTATGACCTTCAATTTTCATTTTTGCATTCATGCGTCTGAATTCTTCAACATGCATAAATCGATTTTCAAAAACTGTCTCTGTGATTACACTTGTACCTTCTGCTGCCAGCATCAAAGCCATCATTTGTGATTGCATATCTGTAGGAAACCCAGGATGCGGTAATGTTTTAATGTCTGTAGCTTTCAATTTCTTTGGTCCTATAACTCTCAGTCCATTTTCTTCTTCAATAACCTTTACATTCATTTCCTCTAATTTTGAAATAACAGAGCGCAGATGCTCAGGAACTGCATTTTGGATCAACACATTACCTTGTGTAATTGCTGCTGCTACCATAAACGTTCCCGCTTCCACACGGTCAGGAATAATTGAATGTTCCACGCCGCGCAACTTTTCAACGCCCTCAATACGGATCGTTTCTGTTCCCGCACCAACTATTTTGGCACCCATCTTATTAAGGTAATTTGCTAAGTCGACGATTTCAGGCTCTTTTGCACTATTTTCAATGATTGTTTTTCCTTCAGCCAATGCTGCTGCCATCATAATATTTTCAGTTGCACCGACACTAGGCATATCTAAATAAATTTTTGCACCTTTAAGACGCTTGCTGACTTTTAGTTCAACAAACCCATTACCAACATGAGTTTCTGCCCCCATTGCTTCAAAACCCTTTAGATGTAAATCTATAGGTCTTGAACCGATGGCACACCCCCCTGGCATAGCAACTTTTGCATGACCATAGCGTGCCAATAAAGGTCCTATAACGAGGACAGAGGCACGCATTTTCCGAACATATTCAAATGGAGCTTCTGTGATCAATTGATTGGAAGCATCTACCGTTACTGTATTACTTTCAAAATGTACGTTAGCATTTATACTCCTTAATACTTGGTTTATTGTATATACATCAGCAAGTTCAGGAACATCTTTTATAACGCTTTTTCCTTCACTAGCAATAAGACTAGCGGCAATGACAGGAAGCACAGCATTTTTAGCACCTTCAATTTTAACAGTGCCTTTTAATTGGTGTCCGCCTCTTACGATGATTTTTTCCATATTCCAAATCTCCTTCAGATCCAATTTCATTATATTAATATTCATTTATTAGGATAGGTGTTCCTATCATGTATGTAGGATTGTCCGATCCAGTTTCTGTTACTGCAATTTGAAAATTCATGGGAACACTGTCGATTGAAATCTGTTGATTCCACAGTGGTGTATACCCGTATATAATTTTTTTATGCACTGATTTTTTAACTGTATCGAATTGTGTCTGTATTTGTTCAACTTGAAAATAATTTATGAGCATGTTTAAAAAATAGTCACCATTAATTATATCATTTTCTTTAGTCGCCAGACAAGAAAATCTCTTTGCCTTGGCTGAAAAATAATTATCTACACTGGAGTTGACGATTTCTCTATATTCTTGTGCAATAATGTGATTCCAACTACTTCCTTGAATGACAACTACCAGTTCTGCAGATAGTTTTTTCTGACGCGGAAGGCTCACACTATAAGATACGTCTATATTTCCAGTAATGCGACTGTTTTTAAAAGAAATTTTTATTATTTTTTTATGTTTTGTCACTGTTTTGTCATACTTAGCACTCAATGCTTTAATTAACGCTTCTGCTTGTTGATGTGAAAATGATTCTTTCCAAGTAGTTTGCCAATTTTCTATTTCCACTTGATTATTGACTACAAACGAAGCCATATCTGTCAACTCATCGGTATAAGCTTCTGCTGGTTGAGTCATCATATTATTCGATATAAATAATAATAGGATACATAGAATAATAGATTTTCTCATAATAAAATCCCCCATTTTTCACACATAGTCTATCTATAGTATGATCAGGGAGACATAAAGACATACAGTACAAATGGCGACAAATTTATTAAAATAAATGATTTAAGTCTCTAGACCATTGTAACACTTCTAAGAAGAATCGGCTTACTCCAGAACCTATTACAATCGTCAAAAACAAAATCAAAATTTGAGCTTCTTTCGCTCTTCCTTTCCTTATTAACGGTTCAAAATTAACCGACATCATTAATCGCCATGTCAAGTAAATAAACAGAAGATGTGATATGATGCCAATAATCGCTTGTTGACCTATCGAAAACATACAAACCACCTTTAATCTTTACTGTTAGAAGATGTTCAAGAAGTCAAGTAAAAATGACAGAGCAGCTTGTTTAAATGGCTGAAACTTTTTCTCTCACGAACTTTTCAATCAAATTTACTCTCTTTTTAAAACACATACTATTAGTACTTTGCCATGAATACAGAAAAAAGTCAATGTGAGTTTTTACGTGTTGTTTATTAAGTCCCCTTTCATACTAATCATATTTTTCCTTTTCCTAATTTTCTCTTGCATCTTCCTATGATCTTGATGACAAAAACATAACAAAACTACGTTGATACTTCCTCATTTCCCGGGAAATATCGACAAAAAGCCAGTAATCTAAAGGTAAAATGAATATACATTCATTTTAGGGGAGATATATTAATATATTTAACATTAAGTTCTAAGGGGAGTCCATTGGAGTAATTTTAAATAGAGTAAATATAGCAAGACCAAAGTCCCGATGCTCGGTTCAGGTAGCGGCATCCAAACAACAGCACTTCTGATTAAAGTAAAACTTCATTTAAGGAGTGCAACAGGGGTATGCCGACGTCTAAGCAGCAAGTACGTTTTAGCCGACGCCTTCCTTTAGATTTGAGCCGGCATTGACTTATTGTAGGAAGGAGATCAAAGTTTGCTAGCCGCTCGATCGCTTAAGCTAGACGACGAAGCTATTTTCAAGAAAGATAGTCACCATATAAAAAAAGATAGCTTTTCCTAAACAGGGAAATTGGTAAACGCAAATATTTTGGGCAGGTGACTTGTTTACCGTTGCTAATAATGAAAATGTAAAACCGTCACTTCCAATTCTAAGCATACATATAAGCTTTATATATGCAAAAAATCTCTTATAACAAGGTTATAAGAGATTTTTTGGCTACCTGCTGACACTACTGACATTTAAACGATTTAACGCCCGACGTAGTGCTAACTCCGCTCTTAACATATCAATATGATCCTGCTTAGACTGGAGTCGGCGTTCAGCGCGTTCCTTTGCTCGTTTTGCTCGTTCAATATCAATATCTGAAGGCTTTTCAGCAGACTGTGCTAAAATTGTCACTTGATCTGGTCGGACTTCCATGAAACCGCCGTTAACTGCCAATTTATCTTCACTATTACCACGCTTGAGACGTACAGCATTAATTGACAGTGGAGCAACAAGCGGAATATGTCCGGGTAAAATCCCTAACTCCCCGCTTTCTGCTTTACAGCTTACCATTTCATAATCGTCTTCCAATACTGGTCCATCAGGAGTAACAACACTTACAGTTAGTGTTTTCAAAGTAACCCCTCCTCCACTTGACATAAAGGCGGCCAATAAATAATAATTATTCATCAACCGTTTCAGCAATTGTAATTTGCTGCTTCACCTTTTATGTCACTTATTGCATACTTTTTGCTTTTTCTACAACTTCTTCGATGCGACCAACTAAACGGAACGCATCCTCAGGTAAATCATCATGCTTTCCTTCTAATATTTCTTTAAACCCTTTAACCGTTTCCTCTACTGGTACATAAGATCCCTTTTGCCCAGTAAATTGTTCAGCTACGTGGAAATTCTGGGATAAGAAGAATTGAATACGCCGTGCACGAGCGACTACAAGTTTATCTTCATCACTTAATTCATCCATACCCAAGATAGCAATAATATCCTGTAATTCACGATAACGTTGAAGTGTTTTTTGCACTTCTACTGCTACTTGATAATGCTCTTCTCCAACAATTTCAGGATCTAGTGCTCGAGATGTAGAAGCTAATGGATCCACCGCTGGGTAAATTCCTTGTTCTGATAAGCCACGGTCAAGGTTAGTGGTAGCATCCAAGTGAGCAAACGTGGTTGCTGGTGCAGGGTCTGTATAGTCATCAGCTGGTACATAAATAGCTTGAATTGATGTAACAGAACCTTTTTTTGTTGACGTAATTCGTTCCTGCAATTGTCCCATCTCTGTTGCCAAAGTTGGTTGATAACCAACCGCAGAAGGCATACGTCCTAATAATGCAGACACTTCGGAACCTGCTTGCGTAAAACGGAAAATATTATCAATAAATAGCAACACATCTTGTCCTTGTTCATCACGGAAGTATTCTGCCATTGTTAATCCCGTTAATGCAACACGCATACGAGCTCCAGGCGGTTCGTTCATTTGCCCAAATACCATGGCTGTTTTAGAGATAACCCCTGAATCCTTCATTTCAAAGTAAAGATCATTTCCTTCACGTGTACGTTCACCAACACCGGCAAATACAGAAATTCCACCGTGTTCTTGTGCGATATTATTAATCAGTTCCTGAATAAGTACCGTTTTTCCAACACCGGCACCACCAAATAAACCAATTTTACCACCTTTTACATAAGGTGCTAGTAAATCTACAACTTTAATTCCTGTCTCTAAAATCTCGGTTTCGGTTGTTAAATCTTCAAAGTCCGGTGACTTTCTATGGATAGGGTCACGGCGGACATCCGCTGGTAACGGCTCTTCTAAATCAATATTGTCTCCAAGTACATTAAATACTCGCCCTAATGTAACATCTCCAACCGGAACAGAAATTGGTCTTCCTTTATCTTCTACTTCCAATCCGCGCTTTAAGCCATCAGTAGATGACATAGCAATCGTACGAACCGTATTATCACCTAAATGAAGAGCAACTTCTAAAGTAAGCTCTGTATTAACTGCTCCATCAGCAGCTTTAACAACAAGAGCGTTGTGTATATCTGGTAACAGACCGTCTTCGAATTTAACGTCAACGACAGGTCCCATTACTTGTGTAATACGTCCTTTGCTCATCGAATTTCCCTCCTAACGTACTTTCAGAAATGATTCGAGGAAGCTACTCTAGTGCAGCTACCCCACCACTAATTTCTGTAATTTCCTGTGTAATTGCAGCTTGACGCACACGGTTATAGGTCAATGTTAGTTTATCAATAAGCTCACCAGCATTATCTGTGGCGCTCTTCATCGCTGTCATACTTGCCGCATGCTCACTCGCTTTACCCTCTAATATTGCTCCATAAATAAGACTTTCAGCATACTGCGGTAAAAGTACTTCGAGGATTTGCTGCTCATTTGGTTCATATTCATATTCATCATGAAAGCTTGTATTGTTACTATGTTCCTCTATATCAGTAATTGGTAACAATTTAGTTGTCGTCACCTGTTGAGAAATGGCACTAACATAATGGTTATATAGGATATATAGCTCATCGATTTCTTCATCTGCATATAATTGAACAGTTTCTGATGCGATCTGTTTTATATCTGCAAAGTCAGGTTGATCTCCAATACCAATAATACTCTGAGCTATTGGCAGATCCATTTTTTTACAAAATTCATAACCCTTTCGACCAATCGTAATAATCGTGTAATCCTCTTTGGATTGATGGCGTTCTTGAATTTTATGATAAAGGCTTTTTAAAATATTACTATTGTAAGCACCAACTAAACCTTTATCTGCTGTTATTATCATATAGCCCGTTTTTTTCACTTCCCGTTTCTCAAGCATTGGATGAGTTGCATCCGTTGCAGAACTGGCAATATGAGCTACTACTTCTTGAATTTTTTTACTATATGGCTCGAAAGCTTTTGTATTTTGCTCTGCCTTTGCCATTTTAGATGCAGATACCATTTGCATAGCAGAAGTTATTTTTCTTGTTTTCTTCGTAGAGTTAATTCTACTTTGAATATCCCTAAGTGATGCCAAGCTTGTTCACCGCCCTTTCCGCTAAAGGTTACGTGTTACGTAAACATAGAACTATTTGTCCTCAGATGGCAAAAATGTTTTTTTGAATGCTTCAATTGCTTCATTCATCTCTGACTCATCTGGTAATTGTCCAGTTTCCCGAATAGATGCTAATAATTCTTTACGATTATTATCCATCCAGGTATTCATTTCTTCCTCAAAGCGAAGTATGTCTTCAACTGCAATATCATCAAGGAAACCTTTGGTTAAAGCATAAAGACTCATGACTTGCTTTTCAACTGGCATTGGTTTATGAAGTCCTTGCTTTAGAATTTCTACGGTGCGTTCTCCGCGATTTAGCTTCGCTTGTGTTGCTTTATCAAGATCAGAGCCAAACTGGGCAAATGCTTCAAGTTCACGATAAGATGCAAGGTCTAAGCGCAACGTACCAGCAACTTTCTTCATTGCTTTAATTTGAGCCGAACCACCAACACGAGAAACTGATAGACCAGCATTAATTGCCGGACGAACGCCAGAGAAAAACAAATCAGATTGCAAGAATATTTGACCATCTGTGATCGAAATTACGTTTGTCGGAATATATGCTGAAATATCACCGGCTTGTGTTTCTACAAATGGTAGAGCCGTTAAAGAACCGCCACCTTTTGCATCGCTTAATTTAGCTGCCCTTTCCAATAAACGTGAGTGGATGTAGAATACATCTCCAGGAAATGCTTCACGACCAGGAGGACGGCGCAATAGCAACGAAAGTTCACGATAGGCTACTGCCTGCTTAGATAAATCATCATAAACAACAAGTACATGCTTGCCGTTGTACATGAATTCTTCTCCCATTGCTACACCGGCATATGGGGCTAAGTATAATAGCGGTGCTGGATCAGATGCACCAGCTGATACAACAATTGTATAATCTAATGCACCATAACGACGGAAAGTCTCAACAGTGCTTCGTACCGTCGAATCCTTTTGACCAATAGCGACATAAATACAAATCATATCTTGATCTGCTTGGTTTAGAATTGTATCGACAGCTACAGTTGTCTTCCCTGTTTGACGGTCTCCGATAATCAATTCCCGTTGACCACGACCAATTGGAACGAGGGCATCAATTGCTTTAATCCCTGTTTGTAATGGTTCATCAACGGATTTACGATCCATTACCCCAGGTGCAGGCGCTTCAATTGGGCGAGTTTTTGTTGTTTCCACTGCTCCCTTTCCATCTAATGGTTGGCCTAGTGGATTTACTACTCGTCCAATTAATTCCTCCCCAACAGGTACTTGCATAATACGCCCAGTACGACGAACTTCATCGCCTTCTTTAATTTCCGAATAAGGACCAAGGATAACTATCCCAACATTGCTTTCTTCAAGGTTTTGGGCTAATCCCATTACACCGTTTGAAAATTCCAGCAGCTCACCAGCCATAACATCATCAAGACCGTGAGCACGTGCAATACCGTCACCAATTTCAATAACTGTACCGACATTGCTTACTTCGATATCTGTATCAAATGTTTCTATTTGCTGCTTAATCAAGCTACTTATTTCTTCAGCTTTGATGCTCATACCATTTCACCCCTATCTTCATTTGTTTGCAGTTACAAGGTTTCGTTCAATTCGTTTTAACATACCACTAACGGAACCATCATAGATCGTGTTACCAACACGGATCTTCATGCCACCAATCAGTGAGGGTTCAACAACATTAGTAAGTTGAATCGCTCGTTTATTAAAACGCTTCGCGAAAGTAGCCTCTAACTGTCGGCACTCTTCATCCGTTAATTTTCGAACGGAATAGACCGTTGCAGCCGCAATTCCCTTCGCATCATTTACTAACTGGATAAAATGATCAACAATAGCTGGAAGCAATTCAATCCGATGGCGTTCTACGAGAAGTTTTAACATATTACGCGTTTCTTTCTGACCATCTTTAAAAACATCATCTAGAATTTGTTGCTTCTTCGCTTTACTTATGCGAGGGTGTGTTAAAAAAGTGTACACATTTTTATTTTCTTCAAAAGCTTTCTTTACCGCTGTCAGCTCTTGAGCAAGTGAATCCAATGTTGACGTTTCTTTACCTAGTTGGAAAAGAGCATCTGCATAACGCTTTGCTACCGTTACATGACTCATAGCTCTTCTCCTACCTCTTTAATGTATTCATTGATCAGTTTCTCCTGATCTTTTTCATCAATTTCTTTTTCAATTACTTTTGTTGCAATTAATACAGATAGTGAAGCAACTTTATCCTGTAAAGCCTGTAACGCTTTTTCTTTTTCATTTTGAATGTCAGCCTGAGCGGATTCTTTCAAGCGCGCAGCCTCTTCGCGAGCTGTTTTAATAATTAACTGTTCTTGTTTTTGTCCCGCTTCTTTTGCATCCTCGATGATCTGTTGAGCTTCCTGTTTCGTTTGTTTCAAACGTTCTGCCGCCTCTTTAGATGCTTTTTCTGCATCCGCGCGACTTTTTTCTGCTGCCTCTATTTCATCAGCTACATATTCTTCACGTTTTTGCATCATATTAATGACAGGACCCCAAGCGAACTTTTTTACTAGAAATAGTAAAAGTAGGAAAAAGAAGAGTTGGATTAGCATGTCGCCTACTCTTAACCCACCAACGCTTGCGCCAACTGTTAATGCGTCAATGTATGAATACATGAACTTCACTCCTTTCGTGATCGTTAACATGCTGAAATTAAATTGTTATTTAATCACATAAAGTAATGGCGAAGACTCTAAAGCTAATCCTCGCCATCTTAACTTATGAAGGTTTACATAAAAATAGCCATAAATGCAATAACGGCTGCCATGATAGGAATGGCTTCAACTAGTGCTACCCCAATAAACATAGTACCTTGTAGTGAACCTTTTAATTCTGGTTGACGAGCAATTCCTTCCACTGTTTTACTAACGATCATTCCGTTACCAAAACCAGCGCCTATCGCTGCCAATCCAATTGCTATTGCTGCTGCTAAAGCTTCCATTTAATACTTCCTCCTTTTTTATAATAAACCTTTTATTTATGTTTTTTATTAATGGTCACTGCTCACTTTATGAGACAAATATACCATTGTTAACATCGTAAATACAAATGCCTGGATACCACCGATGAACACGCTAAATCCCTGCCAAGCAAGCATAGGAATAGCTGCACCTATAAATCCAAATATTCCTGTTTTTGCCAAAGATATAATCAATCCAAATAGCACTTCTCCTGCATAAACGTTACCAAATAGACGAAGACCTAACGTTAATGTATTCGTAAACTCTTCAATAATTTTAAATGGGAGCATAATTGGTGCGGGACTTACATATCCTTTTAGATAATGTTTAATCCCTTGAACTTTTATCCCATAAAAGTGAGTCAATAAAATAACCATACCAGATAACGTCAATGTTAGTGTCGCATCAGCTGTTGGAGATTTCCACCATAAATCATGTCCAACTATCCCTACAGTTGCTACACCTAATAAATTACTTACAAGTATATACGTTATCAGGGTCAAACCAAGCGGCAGAAAGATTTTACCGGTTTTCCAGTCCATCGTATCACTGATAATACCTCTGACAAATTCAACAATCCATTCCATAAAGTTCTGTAGTCCTGTAGGCTTCATTTTCAAATTGCGACTTGCTATGACACTAAGTATAAACACGATGGTTGAAGCAACAGCTATCATAAGGAGATTTGCTAAATTGACATCTAACCAGGAAATACCAAATATGTCTTCTACTATCGGTGCAGTATGTTCCACGTTATTCACCCCTCTTTCTTGCTCGATTGTATAAAGTTATTTAGAGCAAAATCTATCATAATGACGATATAAGATGTCATTAATCCACAAATTACAGCAATGAGATGAAAATAATTTTCAAATCGAATTGCAATTAACACTGCCAGGACAGCAGCTGCTAGTCGTGATAGCGTTCCCAACGTTTTTATCTTCTGTTGGTTTGCTGCTAAATCCCCTAATAGAGCCACCTTCTTCTGAAGTAAATATAAGTTATAAAAACTAATAGCGGCCCCCAGTAACAACCCAAGAAAGATTCGATCATACGGTGTAAATCCGGCTCCTAAAACAAAAACGGCAAGAAGATAGAACATCCATTTTCGCTGGCGATCGACCATTTTTTTATATTCCGCCATAATTCCCTCTTCCCTTGTAATTGATAAAGCATGTAAACTTATAGACAAAAATCGACATGCCTTTAGGTAATAACCGTACCTAAAAAAGAAAGTAATTGTGGAGTCCGTATGTAATAAAAAATCTCTATCTTCTTAGTATATAATAATCGATTTAACTTTACTATGAAGATTATGTGAACAAATGAACAGGTAGTTATCATAATGAAGCTAATTTTAAAACATGATTTAAATCACTACTATTCCACACTAAGCAAGTTTACATTAGCAAACATTTAATGTCAATTGGTTTCATGCATAATTAGCATGATTTTAAGGAATCTTTTACCAAATTTAAAAATAAAGTTTCACATAGAAATGGACAAGAAAAACCTAATTAATGGTATAGTGGATTTTTCTTGTCCAAATTGCGACAATTTTGTGACCAAAGGATGGTCTATGTTTTTGTGAATTACGTTTTTAAATGGGGGGAATATGGATCATTGATTCATAACTAACTACCTCTCCGGTTTCTAAGTGAGCTGTAATAATAGCTAAATAAATCCCCGGGGGGCCAGCTTCGCTCCGTTCTATTTGTCCTTCGTTTACTCCTCGCTTTACATCCTTATGGATGAATAAATTGCGTTCAAAAACTAACGTATCTGAATTGTATAGATCTACTTCTACTTGCTTCGCTGGCTCTGCCATATAAAACCGATAATTAAATATGCGGTTTGAAAGTGGTTTTAGAGTAAATTCCAATCCCATTGCTTTTGGATTATCTGCAGATTCATTGACAAATAAATAAGGCAAATAATATGTTTTATTTTTTTGATGGAGAGTCATCCAACCCTGATGCACACCTTTATCTAATTGTTGAGCGTTTAGTTTTACTCCTATCGTTAGTTTCTTTTTTTCATGTGGAGCTAAAGTAAATGATCTTGGTAATTGCCAGCTCACTCCTTTTTGTTTATAAGGGGTATCAAAATAATACGTCTGTGTGTGATCACTCATATTTTCAATCGTAACCTCTTTTTCTTTCGTGCTGCTATATGAATCAACTAAACCAAATGTTAACTTAGGATCATCAATAATCGTATCCGTTTGAATCGCTTCTTGTGGCCGAACCATTCCCATACCTTGTTCTGTCGACTTTATAGGCTTACCGTCTAACTCCATACGTAGAGCTGTTGTTTTTAAAGCTCCATATATTTGCTGATTAGACCAATTTGGCCTTGCCTCTTTTATTAAAGCAATCACACCGGCAACATGAGGAGCTGCCATACTAGTTCCTTGAAGAGCCTGATAGCCATTAGGTACTGTACTAATAATTCGTGTCCCTGGCGCTACAAGATCCGGTTTAATATTCCAGTTTACAGTCACCGGCCCTCTAGAGCTAAACTTTGCAATCGCTTCTTCTTGGTGCTCGTATATTGTTTCTAATAACAATTGTTCCTGATTTTTTAATTTATTTATTAACCATTGTCCATCATCTTCGGAAATCGATACAACCGGAATATCAAGTTGTTCGTTAACGGAGGAAATATCCCCCTGAAAAAGTTTATCCTCATTATTAGCAATGACTACTGCTTTTGCACCATTTTCTTGAGCCTGTTTAGCCTTTTCAATAAATGGTATTTCATCGCGCTGATATAGTGCAATACTTCCTTTCAAGTCCATGGTTTCTGTTGCATTTACGACTGGATAAAACGTATCTAGTTCCCAAGGAATAGAACCAGCCATGTTTACCATTTCAATTTTTTTATCAGCCCATCGTTCGTATAAGTGTGGCACTTTTTGTTTATTACTTACTGCTCCTACAGACAAAGCCTTATTTGCGGTTGCCGGTGCACCAACCGTCCAATCACCGGGGCCATCATTTCCATTTGCGATAACAACCGCTACTCCCATTTCCACTGCTTTGTTTACAGCAACGCTTGTAGGATAATCAGGACCATTGACACGATTACCTAGAGAAAGGTTAATTACATCTACCTCATCCTTGATGGCTTGCTCCATCGCTGCAATCACTTGAATAGAAGTACCTGTACCCCCTGGCCCTAAAGCACGGTATGCGTAAAGTTCTGCATCAGGAGCAACACCCTTTAACTGACCATTGGCCGCAATAATTCCTGCGACATGTGAACCATGAATGGTAGGTAATCCTTCCTCAGGCTTTGTTTCCATTGGATCATCATCCAAATCGACTAAATCTCTACCAGCTTGGTAATTTTTTTTTAAATCTGGATGTTGGTAATCGACCCCTGTATCAATCACTGCAACTTTTACACCTTTTCCTGTGTAGTCTGTTTTATTCAACTCTGAAGGAAACACGATATTTGAATTATCTTCAATACGTTTTACATGGGGAAAACTAGGGGTTTGATAGGTTTGGACCTGGTGAACATTTTTCACAAACTCTAAGTTTTCCATACGCTTTAATTGCTTTGGTTCACCTTGTAACGCAAGTCCTTGAAATAACTTCGTATAAACTGCTACAACTTCAATGTAAGGATGATACTGTTCCAGATAGTCTTTATGCTTTTTCGGATCTCCTTCTACTTCAATAATTAACGAATGAAGCTCGTCGTTATCTTTCGTATGCTGCAAAGCTAAACTAGGAACATGGAATGGGACCATGATAACTGCTAGCAATATAAAAAACAGAAGACAAGCACGGGTACGCATAACTTATTCCCCCTTTCTCCAACTAGCTTTTGAAGGTGAAGGAAAAAATATACACCCATAAAATGATGTTCAAAGCCTAAGTATCCAATTTCATTATTGGCTTTAGTTATAACTCCTTATGGTTCCAGATGTAATTCTACAAGCAGAAAACTTTGATCACCTACTTCACTACAAAAGAAGAGAAAAATTCCTCGACAAAAAGAATGTACTACTACAGGAAGAGTGAAGCGACTTCGAGGTGCTAGTCGCTGGAGGGTTGTGGATAAATACATACTAAAGTTATCCACCATGAACAAATCTCCAGATACATAAAAGGGGCTGGGGACATAAGCAAATACTACATAGCAAAAACCGAACAATTATTTATAACTGTTCGGTTTGTTTGTGTTTAGAAAAACCTGGCTTATCGCCAAGTCCTTAGCGAAAGCCGTAGTTTTTCTTATACGATAAACCCTAAAATTTTATACTTTCCTATAGTACAAGGGCGATTTTTTGTTCGTTTTTTAATCAGCTCTTTTAGTTTTGTCCCAGCCTTGTATATTATTTACTAAAATAATCGATAATCGCATCGGCAATCCTACGGGAGGCTTGTCCATCACCATAGGGATTAGACGCTTTTGTCATTTTTTCATGCGCAGCTTTATCTGATAATAATTCATTTGCTAAATTGTAAATTGTCTCTTCATCCGTACCAGCTAATTTCAATGTTCCAGCCTCAATACCTTCTGGCCGTTCTGTTGTATCTCTTAGTACTAGCACAGGAACTCCTAATGATGGCGCCTCTTCTTGCACCCCGCCAGAATCTGTTAGAATTAAATATGCATGTGAGGCGAAATTATGAAAATCTACAACCCCTAGAGGTTCAATTAAATCAATTCGATCGTGATTTCCTAAAATTTCTTGAGCCGCCTGCTGAACAACTGGGTTGAGATGAACAGGATAAATAACATGAATATCATGATGTGTTTCAACTAAGCGTTTAATGGCACGAAACATTTGTTGCATATTATTTCCCAAGTTTTCTCTCCGATGAGCAGTCATTAAAACTAATCGCTTTGAACCTAAACGTTCTAGAATAGGGCTGTTATAAGAGGAATCCACAGTTGTTTTTAGCGCATCTATCGCTGTATTTCCCGTTACATAAATTGTTTCTTCTGCCTTGTTCTCCTGCAATAAATTTTGTTTCGATTTTTCGGTAGGAGAGAAATGTAAGTCAGCGATTATCCCTGTTAACTGCCGATTCATTTCTTCCGGAAAAGGAGAATATTTATTCCAAGTTCTTAATCCGGCTTCTACATGTCCAACTGCAATTTGATTATAATAAGCAGCAAGGGAAGCAGCGAAAGTTGTCGTTGTATCTCCATGAACTAGCACAATATCTGGTTTCGTTTTTTTCATTACATCGTCTAAGCCTTCTAAAGCACGAGTGGTAATTTGTGCTAAAGTCTGCTGTTTTTTCATAATGTTTAAATCATAATCTGGAGTAATGTTAAATATTTGCAACACTTGATCTAACATTTCACGATGTTGTGCCGTAACGGTAACAATCGATTCAAATTCCTCTGAGCGTTTATTTAATTCAAGTACAAGTGGAGCCATTTTAATTGCTTCCGGTCGTGTACCAAAAATCGTCATTACTTTAATTCGTTTACTCATTTTTTTCACTCCAGGACCCATCATTTTTACTTTGTCCCTAACTTCGGGGAAATAAGCTAACAATCGTAAGCTGATTGTTTTAAAAGTATAAAATTAAAAAGTTATCTTCACATACGAATCAGCCAATTTGTTATATTGGTAACTTCTCCATCAATGCAAATATCGTTATTTTGTACCAAAAAGCCTGTCTCCAGCATCACCTAAACCGGGAACAATATATCCTTTTTCATTTAGTTTTTCATCTAAAGCTCCCAAATAGATATCAACATCCGGGTGCTCTTTTTTAATTACTTCTACACCTTCAGGAGCTGCAATTAAACACATTAAGCGAACATGCTTTGCACCTCTGTTTTTTAATGAGTGGATCGCATCATTCGCCGATCCTCCTGTAGCTAACATTGGATCTAGCACAATTAATTCACGTTCATGGATATCTGAAGGTAATTTAATATAATATTCTACTGGTTTCAGTGTTTCGGGATCACGATAAAGACCGACATGTCCTACTTTTGCTGCAGGAATTAAATCCAGCATCCCATCTACCATACCTAACCCAGCCCGAAGAATAGGAACTAATCCTATTTTTTTACCAGCCAGTACATTCGAGGTCGTTTTCGTAACTGGTGTTTCAATTATTTTTTCTTGAAGTGGTAAATCTCTAGTAATTTCAAACGCCATCAGCATAGAAACCTCATCAACTAACTCACGAAACTCCTTCGTGCCAGTATTTATATCTCTTATGTACGTTAGTTTATGCTGAATTAGTGGATGGTCTAGTACGAAAACCTTTCCCATGTTGCCGTTCACTCCTTTAATTTAAGTTGCATCTTTAAAATTGTACTCAATATTAGACTTGCTTGCAAGTTGTGCCGAAATCTCGAGAATAGATATTAGAAAACTTGGCTAGTCGCCAAGTCTTTATGACGAAAGCTATCGTTTTTCTTATACGATAAAGTGAAACTCATTCCGTGGAATGCTTTTTACACGGAATGTTAGTTGAACCAATCGGGCATTTAGGTGCCGTTTTCTCCCACTTTGACCCTTTGCACGAACTCAGGACTTGAAGCAGGAGTCTTACGGCACCTTACATGCGGGATAAGGCCAAAAGTTTTATGCTTTCCTATAGTACAAAAAACTATATTTAGAACTGAATTTTCAATCAGTGGAGTTTCTTTTATCCCTCACTGATTATTAGAATGAACAGAATCGGGCATTTGACTTGCGGATTCCTCTACTTATTCTCCTAAGTTCAACCTTGCAGCATTGAAATAGCGTTCTTACTGCCAATTTATGCGGGAAAAATAGATCCATATTATAAACTTCTATATATGTCGAATTAAGTTCTCCTGTTAATTGTACGCAAAGAAGAGATGCTCTTGTCTTGAGCATCTCTGTTTTTTAAGCATATACGGTATAAAGCGGAAACTTTTCTGTCAATGCTTTTACACGTTGTTCAGCTGTTGTTAACGCATTTTCATCTTCATGATTTTTTAATGTAAGCGAAATAATGTTTGCTATTTCCTTCATTTCTTCTTTTCCAAAACCGCGAGTGGTTACTGCTGCCGTTCCAATACGAAGACCACTAGTGATGAATGGACTTTCTTTATCAAAAGGAATTGTATTTTTATTCGCAGTAATTCCGATATCATCAAGTACTTGCTCAGCTATCTTTCCAGTTAATCCAAGTGGAGTAACATCAAGTAATAAAAGATGGTTATCCGTCCCGCCAGAGACAATACGTATTCCTTCTGATTGCAAAGCTTCAGCTAAAGCATTAGCATTTTCAATAATCTTCTTACAATATGTTTTGAATGAATCCGATAAAGCCTCTTTGAAAGAAACAGCTTTTGCTGCAATAATGTGCATAAGTGGTCCGCCTTGCATACCAGGAAATACTGCTTTATCAATTTTTTTTGCATATTCTTCTTTACATAAAATCATACCACCGCGTGGACCACGTAATGTTTTATGGGTAGTTGTTGTTACAAAGTCTGAATATGGTACCGGATTAGGATGTAAACCAGCTGCGACTAAACCAGCGATATGCGCCATATCAACCATTAGATAGGCTCCTACTTGATCTGCAATATCTTTAAATTTTGCAAAATCAATAATTCGTGAATAGGCACTAGCTCCTGCAACTATTAATTTTGGCCTTACTTCCTTAGCTTTTTGTAAAACAGCATCATAGTCTAACTTTTCTGTTTTTTCATCTACGCCATAATCAACAAAATTATAAAGTGTACCACTGAAGTTAACAGGACTGCCATGAGTTAAATGACCACCATGACTAAGATTCATACCGAGCACCGTATCACCTGGTTCTAATACGGTAAAGTAGACAGCCATATTTGCTTGTGCCCCTGAATGAGGCTGTACATTAGCGTGATCAGCACCAAAAAGCTCCTTTGCACGATCTCGAGCTAAATTCTCTGCAACATCTACATGTTCACAGCCACCATAATATCGCTTTCCAGGATAACCTTCTGCATATTTATTCGTCAGTACGGAGCCCATTGCTTCCATAACTGCTTCAGAGACAAAATTCTCCGAGGCAATTAGTTCAATCTTATCTTGCTGGCGCTTTTTTTCAGCTTGGATGGCTTGGTATAATTCAACATCTGTCCGCTTTACATGTTCCATCGTTAATACCTCCTCGAATGTAATAATTTCATTTTATCGTCATTTCGTTTTAAGGACAAATTTATTCATTGAAGGGTGTATTCAAAAAAAGGATAACTAGACCGAGGTCAGCTATGATCAACTTCTTTGAAAAATTGAGATTACTACTTAATCCGTATATTGCAACGCCGAGACTAGCACATCCTGTCGAGTCGAAGATTAAAGCGTCGTAGTATCGAAGTACAGTGTATGTTATTTAGATACATGAGTTATTAAGTTGACTTCCTCGAAACCCTACCCCACGTAGGAAAAGCTTTTCCCTTCCAATTCGCTCTATGATTATTACCGATTTTTTGAACACTCTTTAGAAATAATTCAAATTAAGCTTTAGGATAAACAGCACGGGCTCCGCCAATTCGTTTCGGTCGTGTATAGGCTGCAGTAATTCGGGCGTTTCCAATAAAACGTTCCGTAAATCTGAAGGGGACGGCTACTGATTTTAAATGCATACCAATCATTGTTTCACCGATATCCATACCTGCATGGGCAACTACCGATTCGACTACAACTGGATTCTCAAGTTGTTTAAAAGCATAAGCTGCCATTGCCCCCCCAGCATTTGGAACGGGAATAACCGTCACCTCTTCTAAATGAAGTTGCTCCATCGTACTTCTTTCCATTACAATTGCTCGATTTAAATGTTCACAGCATTGAAAGCAAAGCTGAATACCAGATTTTTTTTGCAGCTTCAATAATTCATTATAAATTACTACTGCAATTTCTTCACTACCAGCTGTCCCAATTCTCTCTCCAGCTACCTCACTTGTGGAACAGCCGACTATAAATAGTTCCCCTTGTTTTAAATAATTAGATTGCAGCCATTCTTCTCGTATTGTAGCTAATTGACCTAACAATTTTTGCTTATCCATGATAATAACACCTGTCCTTTATATTAAAAGAAAGTAAAATTTAAAGTATAGTTGGTCATACCATAAAGCAAAACTTCATTTAGTAGTGGATTTTCCTCCATCTCTGCTGCATGTTAGTATCACAAAGGTATGACCTAAAGACCTCCGAAACGAATCAGGAAATTAGACCGTTATTTCCCATTTAAACTCTTCCTTGTATCTCCTACAATTCTTGAAGTGAGAGTCTTACGGAAACTTTCATTCAGGGTAACTTTTTAAGTTTTACACATAAAATGAACCTTCATTCAGTAGGAGTTTTCTTCCATCTCCTACTGAATGTTAGTTGAACCAATCGGGCATTTAGGTGCCGTTTTCTCCCACTTTGACCCTTTGCACAAACTCTGGACTTAAAGCAGGAGTCTTACGGCACCTTACATGCGGGATAAATGAAACTTAGCAGCTTTATATAAGGAGTTAACGCTACTTGGCTCTCTTTGGAATGGGAAATACTTAATTTCAAGGTGGTTCACATTAAAAATGAAAAACAAATTTCTACAAACGTAAGCATAGCTTAAAAATTAAATTAGTTGACGTAAAATTTTCTAGCGCAAAAGTATAGCTGGTTTAATAACTCTATTGAACAAGCACTTTTATTGGTTTGTATGTTAACTATCCTCATATTTGATTATTTTATTAATTCGATTTTCATGCCGACCACCATCAAACGCCGTTTCTAACCAAACTTTTACTATTTCCCGAGCTAACCCAGGCCCTATAACCCGTTCTCCCAATGCGATCACATTGGAATCATTATGCTGTCGAGTTAATTTTGCACTATATACATCATGCGTTAACGCACAACGAATACCTTTGACTTTGTTTGCCGCAATAGACATTCCTATTCCAGTTCCACAAATAAAAATCCCACGATCAAATTCTCCATTAGCAATTCGTTCTGCAGCCGGTAATGCATAATCCGGATAGTCAACTGACTCTTCACAACTGCAACCAGTATCTTCAAATTCAATATTCATTTCCTTTAATAATTCCTTGATCTCGTTTCTAATTGTCATTCCTGCATGGTCAGCCGTAATAATTACTTTCATTTGAATTAACTCCTTTTCTTATGGTTGAACTATTTTTCTCTGGTTTTACTTCTTATCCAGAAGATAAAGTGAAACTTCATTCAGCAGGAATTTTCTTCCATATCCTACTGAATGTTAGTACCGCAAGGGTATGACCTAAAGGCCCTTAAACGAATCGGGCATTTAGGTGCCGTTTTCTCCCACTTAGACCCTTTTGTACCAACTAAGGCTCTTGAAGTGGGGGGCTTACGGCACCTTACATGCGGGATAAAAGCTTCTAAGTCCACTTTATCACGCATCAAAGATACCGTACACCCCAGAATTCTATCTAGAATTAACGGTATCTAAATGCCCACTTGGTTCTATTAACATTCCGTCGGAGAATTTCACTTTACTTTAAATTGATTGATTTGTTGATTTAGAATACTTGCTTGTTCTTCTAATTCATGCGCCAGCTCATCAACCCTTTCAATCGTTGATGCTTGTTCGTGAATGGAGGCATTAACTTCCTCCGCACCAGCTGACGTTTCCTCAGCAACAGCTGCAACCTCCTGAGATTGTTTTACCGTTTCTTGAATTGCTTGAAGCTGTCGATCAACTAAATTAGTAATCCGACCAATTTCTGTAGCCACATCTTCCACAGATCCAGACATTTCGGCAATGACAGTATTTGTCTTCTTCCCATTATCGGCTTCTTGTTTAGCATAGGATACGTTATCATCTATTTTATTTACTACAGCAGCAACGTCTTCTTGAATAGCAGTAATCAATCCAGAAATTCGTTGTACAGCCTGAGCACTTTGATCTGCTAATTTACGAATTTCATCCGCTACAACTGCAAACCCTTTACCATGCTCACCAGCACGTGCTGCTTCAATTGAAGCGTTTAATGCTAATAAATTTGTTTGTTCAGCAATTTCTCCAACCATCGTAATAATTGTCTCTACTTGCAAAGCATTTTCTTTTAAATGATCTACATCTTTTAAAGATGCTTCTTGTTCATTCGCTAGTTTTTGTATTCCATCTACTAATTGATTAACAGATTGCTTGCTATCTTCCAAAATCTCCAGCATAGCATTGGATTTATTCTTGGAATCAGCTGCTTTTCGTTGGACTTCTTCTGCAAGCTCTGTAGCGAGTTCCACTGCTTCTGCTGTATTTTGAATTGCTTCTGAAGCACTTTCAGCTCCCTTGGAAATTTCATCTGCTGAAGAGCGAATTGAAAGTGAGTGCTGGTTTGCCTGTTCAGAAGCCTCCCGAATATGAATAACTGATGTATTCGTGGTTTCAAAGTGTTTGTCTATATTATGTACGATATCGGTTAGATTTTTAAGCATTTTATCAAAAGATATTGCTAATGCTTTAATTTCATCATCCGACTTCGAAATTTCAATGACTTGTTTTAAGTTTCCTTTAGCAGCCTCAGATGCAGCAGCTTCTAATTTTTCAAGCGGCTTGACAATAAATCTTGCTGCAAAAAAGGCTAAAATGCCTGACCAAATAATTCCCAATATAAAAGTTGTTATTGTAAAAAAATGTTCAGAAACATCCATAAAATCTTTTACATAGTCATAAACAACATAAATGAATATAGCGCTTACTGAATACGTTACCAAAGCTAAAGTAGTCGTAAATAATACCAGCTTCAACCGTAAACTGAACCGATACTTCTTTGTCTCCATAAAACTTCCCCCACCTATTTCGAGATTTTTTTTCGTAATAGGTCAATATAATTATCCAATTCCTCCAACGTATTCTTATATACACGCAAATCACCGCCGAAAGGATCTGAGATGTCATAATTTATTAAGTTTGCTTCCAATCGTCTAATATTTTCTATTTCTTCTGCAAGATGTTCTTGTATTTGTTGGTCTAGCAAAGAATTGTCTAATTTATGCTGATTTTTCTGGATAAATATCGACCTTTTTTCCTCATAATCCGCATATGCCTTCTTCAATTGCTCCCATACTTTTTTATCGGCTTCTAATACATATTCTTTAAAAGTGTAATACTTTTCTTGAAAGTTGGGGTACTCCATAATTAATGACTGTTTATGTTGAGTCGTCATGGTTAATACAATATCTGCCCAATTAAGCAATTCTTGCGTAACTGGTTGGGAACGATGATCAAGCTCGATTCCTTTCTCTTTGAGAGCTTCAATTGCTTTGGGACTGGCTTGTTGATTTTCGACGGCAAAAACACCAGCTGATTTCACCTCTATATTTAAGATTTTATGCTTTGCTAAGGCTTCAGCCATAGGGCTTCGGCACGTATTACCTGTACATACAAATAACAACTTCATTGCAGCCGGTACCTCCAATTAAAAATTTTTCGTGCTAATATGACAAAAATAGTTCCCATTCTTTTGTCGTTACGTTTTTCACAATAGAACATATTAATTTTGAAGCATATTTCCAACACCAAAATACATACGTTCTATTGTTAATCCTTGTAACACATCTTCTATTCTTATTTAAGAGACGTTACTCTCCTACTAATATACCATATCCATACAGTTCTTTCATGGTTAAGCAAAAAACTCCTCATCTGTCTATCCAATTGAAGAACGGATGTGGAGGGATATGTATTGTCTATCCTTATTCATAATTTAAACAATTATGCTTGCTTTTTATTTAGCTAGTAATTAAATATTAAATGAGGATATATTTTAAACTGATCATTTCTAAATAATGTTTAAACTATTGACCAACTAAGAGATCCCTGTTATAAACAGCTAACCAAATAGGAGACGCATGCCAAATGCGATTAAAATACTCCCACCTAATAATTCACTATACACTCCTAAATATCCATGAACTTTTTTTCCGATTAGCATGCCTATCCAAGAAAGTACTGCGCTTATCATTCCAAATAAAATGAGGGAAAAAGCTGTTTTAATCCCTGAGATACCGAGACTCAATCCAACTGAAAAGCTATCGACGCTTAAGCTTAATGCCAATAAAAATAAACCCGTTCCTATCGGTTGAATGATCTTTATCTGGTCGCTAAATGCAGAAAAAAACATTTGCGCCCCAATCCCTATTAACAAAAATGCTCCAACAACGGTTGTCAAATGCCCGATTTGCTCAGAAATCAGCTTGCCAAATACAATTCCAATAAACGGCATCATAATATGAAATATACCTATAACAGTACCGATAAGAGCTATCCGCTTTAATCGGAGCCGTTGCATACCTAGTCCCAGACTAACGGAAAAAGCATCTAATCCAAGTGCAAATGCTATAAACAATAAAGCAGTTATTTCTCCAATATAACCTGACATTACAATCCTCCTTGGACATGCTTATAAACTATATGTGTGCCCAAGAAAAAATATGTACAACCTGGTTAAGTTTCACTTCATTTCATTTGATTTTTGAAACAAAAATAGATTAATTATGCTTATCCCTAAAATAGATACGTTAGGTCAATTTCTAACACTCTTTCCCTGGATTTAAACATAAATAAACACCTCAAACATACTAATGTTAGTAATGTTTGAGGTGCAATACACAAAATGCGCTAGTGTGTATTATACGTGAATATGGTTGCTCGCTGCTTTCGTCAACCGATTCATGACAGCTTGTCCAATGCCCCGTTCTGAAAAAGATTGACAAACGATAACATCTACATCCTCTCGTTTAAAGGTTCGTAAAGCGTCATATAAGTTTGTCGCTACTTGCTCTATCGTTTCCCCTAATGAAATGGTTGAGTGGGCATGGATACCATCAATCATTTGAGCAGTACCCATCAACCCAACTCGTTTACCTTCAGCTTGAAGTTGATCAATCGTTTGTTTAATGTTTTGCTTTCCTCCATTAACAATCCATAAAGGTACTTCTGGAGAATAATGCCGATATTTCATACCAGGAGCTTTTGGTTTTTCTGTTTTAACAGCTAATCCTGGATCTACCATTACCGATCCAGCTGCTTGTTCTATTTGTTCTTTGGTGATCCCTCCCGGTCTTAAAATAATAGGAATACTATTTGTACAGTCAATCACTGTCGACTCTAGACCAACGCCGGTCGGACCTCCATCTAAAATTCCGGCAATTTTTCCGTTTAAATCTTCCCATACATGTAAAGCAGTAGTAGGGCTCGGTTTTCCAGATATGTTCGCACTTGGAGCTGCAATCGGCAAACCACATGCTGTTAATAATTGTTGAGCAATAGGATGACTCGGTATACGTACTCCAACTGTATTAAGTCCGGCTGTTACATTGGGGGCGCATCGGCCATTACTCGGTAATACAAACGTAATGGGGCCTGGAGTATATAGTTCCATTAACTTATCCACATAATCCGGCCAATCCGTAACAAGTTCCGCTATTTGTGATTTCGATGCAACATGAGTAATTAATGGGTTATCCTGTGGGCGTCCCTTTGCATTAAAAATTTTATTAACAGCTTGTTCATCCGTAGCATTTGCACCCAAACCATAGACCGTTTCCGTTGGAAAAGCAACAGCTTCTCCTTGCTGAAGTAATTTTGCTGCTTGCTGGATAGCCAATTGCTGTTCGTCGGCGTTATTATAGCTATCCCAATATTTTGTTTCCATTATGGCTTTACCTCTTTTCTACTATCATCATTTTAGTAGAACAAGATTATTTACGCAATCATCTTAGTCCAATTCAATCCCAGCAGGAGCAATCATTTTTTCCGATAAGTATCGCATCTAATGGATGTATATTTTCCTTGAATATAGTTTTTACGAAACGATTCTTCATAGATGTATGCTCCTTATAATTAGGGAGTTGGACAGGATTACCATTCCTTAATTATAAGGTTTTCTATATATTTAGTTAGATTTCCATTAATAAAGCCCTGACACTATCTTAAGTTGACCTTTGCTTAAAAAGTTTATGTAACGATAGTAATTTAATATAGAAAACAAAATCTGTGGACAATTACTCAACAGAGATATCCACAGACTTATTATTTTCAATTCGCCTATTACTCCTGCTAATTATATTTATTCACATAATCCACAGGAACCACGATGGTTATCCACAAATTCTGTGGGTAATACTGTGAATATGTTAAGAAACATGGTATAACCACCAATTCCCATTACTTTTATCGTAATTATTCACAGATACTCTCTCTTTTTGTGGATGAAATTGTAGCGCTTCCAGCAAAATATCCACCACCGGCTGATGACTGTGAACATATACACGTTGAGCATGCCTCTGCTTGGCCATTGTTAAAATAGCTTCCAAAAGCACAGGAAGGATCGCCGCTTCGGACTGCGTAATGTAAAGCTGCTTCAACCAATACGTACCTTCCTCAATCTCTTCCAAGGTAAAACAGCCTTCAATATTCCCTCTCATCTCTACTACGTAACCGTATTGGAATAAACTATGTTTGTTCACATTTGGGTTCGTTTGTAAAAATTGCTCTAATTGTTCCTTTGATGCCTTATTTGCCTGAATTAAATTCATTTCTACTCACCTCTATTACGATTTAATAGTCTTTACCGAATTAGTTTATTTTATGCAGGGTTTCTTAAAACTATGACCAGCCTAGCCATTCAAAAAGAAAAAACGTTACTTCAGGTTCTTCTTCTTCGTCTTCCTTCATCTCTTCACGATGTGCATCTTCAGCAGAGACAGCGTTTGTGCCATTAGAAAAGTCGAGAAAACATAACGGTGGAAATAACACACACCACCAATTATCCCCTTTTCCTTCTCCAATCGTGATTAACACTGCTTCATACTCTCCCGCAGGATATACATAAGATCCATAAACTTTTGCTGGAAAGGATACGTTGTTACCATATTTTACTTCAAATTCTTGATTTACCTCGGATTCTTCCAATACTTCTTTAACTATGCTTTCAACTTCAGGAATACGTTGTTCTATTATTTGTCTAGCTTGCTCAATATCTGTAATTTCTTCCACCCATGTTGTAATTTCTTCATTAACCCGATCACGGACAAGACGCTTTAATGTTTGATCTTCTTGATTATCGCTATGAGCTAATATACGTAAGCGAATCGCTTCATCAGGAATGACTTGAAAATCCTCCTTGACGTTCGCATTATCTTTTTGACTAACTACTTGCGCTGGAATACTAAGAAATACTATGAAACATATAAAAACAAAAAATACTAGCTTCTTCATCATTATTTCCTCCTTTGCTATCCATCATTATGGACAAGGGCTGATGATTTTAAACTAGTATTCTTATAAATTATATTTTTACAGCGACAATGCGGTCTTTTCTATTTATATCCTTTAACACTTGCAGATCACCATTTGGATAAGCTTGATGCACTAACTTAGATACCGCTGCAGCCTGACGATGACCGATTTCAAAAGCGATAAATGAAGGCGGTGTAGGCATTTCCTTTGTTTGGTTTATTATTTGTTGATACGCAGCTAATCCCTCATTCTTAGCAAACAGAGCAAGCTTTGGATCAAAATTTTTTACCGTATCTGTCAACAAACTAGCTTCCGTTTGTGCAATATATGGCGGGTTAGAAACTATAATATCTGCTTGAATATCATTTTTGTGTACTGGCTCTAAAAAGTCTCCCATTAAAAATTGGACAGAAGCTTGATGTTTTTTTGCATTCTCTCTGGCTACAGTTAAAGCAAACTTTGAAATATCAGTAGCATAGACGTTTACATTCTTTAGTTCCAAAGCGAGGGTGATTGCAATCACCCCGCTTCCTGTTCCAATATCAACAATTGTAAGTGCCTGATTTTCAAACTGCTTCTTTACTGTTTGAATGACGTAATGAACCAGTTCTTCTGTCTCTGGTCTCGGGATAAGTACATGCTTATTAACTTTATATTTTCGTCCGTAAAATGAAGCATAACCCATAATATGCTGAACAGGTATTCCCATTTCAGCATGCTGCTGAATAGCCCTTTTATACTTCTCTAACACTTCCTCTGAAACCGGTTCTTGCATGTTCATATAAAAAGCTGATGATGATACTTGTAAAAAATGCTCTAAAAGAATTTCTGCTACCCGTTCTTCTCGTTGATGTTTCTTTAAAAAAAGGGAAGCCCATTGAAGGACTTCATATTGCTTCATTACTTTCATCCTTTTATTCACCGATTTGCTCCAGCTTCTTTGTTTGATCTTCCATAATTAACGCATCAATAATTTCATCTAATTTGCCTTCTAAAATTTGATCAAGCTTTTGAATGGTAAGACCAATCCGGTGATCTGTCACACGATTTTGCGGAAAATTATACGTGCGAATACGCTCAGAGCGGTCTCCTGTTCCAACTGCAGATTTACGATTTTCATCATATTCTGCTTGTGCTTCTTGTTGGTACATATCATAAATGCGAGCTCGTAAAACCTTCATTGCTTTCTCTTTATTTTTTATCTGTGACTTCTCATCTTGGATAGAAACAACAATGCCTGTTGGAAGATGTGTTAAACGAACAGCAGACATCGTTGTATTAACACTTTGTCCTCCTGGTCCGCTAGAGGCAAATGTATCAACGCGAATGTCTTTTTCATGAATTTCCACTTCAACTTCTTCGGCTTCAGGAAGTACAGCTACCGTCGCTGTTGACGTATGAATACGTCCTCCTGATTCTGTTTCTGGAACCCGTTGCACGCGATGTGCACCATTTTCATATTTAAGGCGTGAATAAGCACCTTTTCCGTTAATCATAAAGATAATTTCCTTATATCCACCAACGCCTGTCGAATGGACTTCCATTACCTCTGTTTTCCACCCGTTACTTTCGGCATAACGATTATACATACGATATAAATCACCAGCAAATAACGCAGCCTCATCTCCACCTGCTGCACCGCGTATTTCCATAAAGACGTTTTTATCATCATTGGGATCTTTGGGTAATAATAAAATCTTCAGCCTTTCCTCTAAGACTTCTTTCCTCTCAGTAAGATCAGCAATTTCCAGCTTCACCATTTCTGCCATTTCTTCATCCAGCTGTTCTTCTTGCATCTCTTTCGCATCTTTTAACTCTTGCATCACATCTTTATATTCACGATATACTTGAACAACATCCTCTAGTCCAGCCTGTTCCTTTGAATATTCTCGGAGTTTTGTTGAATCGCTAATTACTTCCGGATCACTTAACAACTCATTTAATTTATTATAACGATCTTCTAACGATTGTAAACGTTCTAACATCACGGTCACCTCTTTCTGATTAACAGTATAATTATAGTATACTCCCGTTTCAAGGTCAAAATCGATGTGTATAAGAATGTTGAAAAACGAATGGCATGGTTTATTATTTGAAAAGACATGAAAGCCCATCGCTTGTAGCTAAAGTAAGCGCTAAATATCTAGCGTTATTACATATAATTAACCAACAACACATACACCGTTTACTCATCGCAGAAAGCGGTTCGAAGTTTACTTCAGCTCAAGGAGAATAAGCTAGACACAAAAGCTCAGGCGCTTGTTACCGATAATGTCGTAAAAAGCAAGAACTTGATCTTCAAGGGTACAAAGTCAATCATAAAGTATAGCGAATTATGAAGGAATTAGGTTGAAAAGCTTGGTACGAATGACAGAAATATCGCTCTTATAAAGGGAGGCAGGAATAGTTGCATCTAATATTCTAGAGCATAATTTTAAGGCAGATATGCTAAATTGGAAGTGGGTACTGATATAATGGCTTACTACAACAACAAAAGAATAAAGACAAAATTAAAAGGCATGGGGTCCAGTTCAATATCGTACACTCTCCAACAGGTTGCTTAATGTTTAAATCAGTTGTTAATTGTAAGGCTGGTATTCGTATAGGCAAGAAAGATGTTTTTTGCAAAAAATCTTTAAATTCCTTTGAGGGCAAAGAGAGTCTTGGTTAAGACTTAACGTAAACATATAGAAATAACAATTGATGAATCATCCAATTAAATATAAACCCTTCTCTAATTTAATTTATTTACACTTTCTTAATTAACTGCTTACAGGATAGACGTCGTTCCCTTTTATTTTAATTTGAATACGTTAATAAAGAAAAACTAGGCCTGAAAAATTAACACAAGGGGA
The DNA here is from genome assembly GCF_900162615.1 of Virgibacillus proomii. Taxonomy (NCBI): domain Bacteria; kingdom Bacillati; phylum Bacillota; class Bacilli; order Caryophanales; family Bacillaceae; genus Virgibacillus; species Virgibacillus proomii. The sequence goes on from NZ_FUFN01000009.1 coordinate 685,159, forward strand.
AGGGGGTACAATTGTGATTATAAAAAAGACAAAATGTAAACGGTCTCCTGATAATTGTTATAATACCCTTAAATGTTGCAGAAAAAAGCAGCCGACTTCCAATTGCTGTAAATGCAACATAAAAATCATCAATGATATTAACTACTGTCCGCCCTCACCTCCTCCACCGTCTGAAATTCTAAAAACAGATGTTTTTCAATACACAACGATATCCGATGGAGTAAAGACAGTATATACAAACCAAGATAAAGTGCCACAATACAGTACTTCAGATATTTTAAATCCCAATGATGTATCTTATATCAATCTGTTTATTAATGGAATCTTACAACCTGCTATCGTCTATAATGTTCAACCAGGGAGTCTTCAACTTCTTGTCGGGCAAAGCGACATCCCACGAAAAGGGGTCCCGATTATTTTGCAATTCATCAAAATTCTTTCAAATTAGCCAATGAAGAGTGCTTAAAGAGTATAAAGAACCATTTTAACAAGAATCCTTTCATTTTTAGGTTAACGTAGCGTCAAGAAAAATTGAAAAGAATATTGTAAGTATCAAGGAGTTTTATCGAGAGTCTATTTATTCATAAGACTTTAAAAATAATACGCTTCTAAAAAAATGAAAGGTGGTATATAGATGGCAATTATTAAACAATTTATGACTGCAGAAAGATTTAGTGCGACAATTGGAGATGGGACAGGTACCGGCGCCGGATTTACTATTCCTGCAACAGCTTTTACAGATGATACTGGAGGAGCTGCTACAGCATTTCCAACTTCACCTGCATACTACAACCTTTACCTCAACGGCGTACTTCAAACAGGTGACACTTCGACACTTACTACGACTGAAATAACGATCCCAGATGGTGATACACTGAACCCCGGCGTTCCAGTAATTGTCGAATGCGTTATGAACTAACTTCGAAATATAAGAAGCTGAGACAAAAGAGTTTTAGATGAAGAAAAATCCGAACTTTTATTAAAATTCTTCAAATAGAAATTAAATTAGTTCGGATTTTTCCTATGTATAAAGATTTAAACTATCTCTTAATTTATGTGCTGTTTCATTTTCTTGGACATATTTTCAAATCGTTGCTTCATTCAGTCCAACCGTACTTACATAATATTTTTCCACTCAAAAATGTTATTGCCAAACTTATAATTTAGGTTTGCATGCTTATATATCATATGTGCGGATTGTGCACTTTTACCTTCTAAAGATCCTAAAAACTTAAAACAGATATTTTCGGCAGAATACGAATACGTACTAAACATATGCACATGATCGGGCTCGATTATCTCTACTCCTTTATATTGACATTCGTAGCATTTCACCTATACTTTTTCAATATTGCTTATAATTTATTTTTTGTCAATACTTGAAGGAACACAATATGGTATTTACAGAACCCAATTTTATGTGTCAAACTAATAGTTTTATTTACCAATTCACTCACTTCCCTTCCTATTTTTAGAGGCTTAAAAAATCTCTATTATAAGAAGAAAGTGAGTTTTTATTTGGTAGAACCATTTGTTATCCAACCGCATAATTTCTATTTCGCATGCTGCAGCGAACTCAACTGAATAAAGTCTTAATAACAGGAAAAAGACGCTTCGATAGCGCCTTTATGGATTAAGCTTGGACAATTTTTCAGCTATGATATAGTTTGGTTTATCAGGAACCTCATGATGATGCCGACATCTTGGCTCATAGGATTCAGAAGCGCCAACCAGAATGACCGGATCATGATAAGAGGCAGGTTTACCATCTATTAAACGCTGTGTTCTGCTTGCAGGAGATCCACAAATTGGGCAAATTGCGTTTAATTTAGTGACAGATTCACTTAAAGCCATTAGCTTCGGCATTGGACCAAATGGTTCACCACGAAAATCCGAATCTAAACCGGCAACGATAACACGTATCCCTTTATTCGCCAATTGTTCAACAATTGTAATAATAGATTCACTAAAAAACTGGGCTTCATCTATCCCAACGATATCTACTTTTTCGTCTATATGTTCCATTAGTTCTGCTATATCTTTAATCGGTCTAGCAATTAGTGAAGCACCGTTATGAGAAACAACAGCATCCTTTTCATAACGATTATCAATAGCCGGTTTAAATACCCGAACTACCAGGTTAGCATATGTAGCACGTCTCACACGACGTATCAATTCCTCAGATTTCCCAGAAAACATACTACCGCAAATCACTTCCACCCAGCCACTTTGTTTCATCACATACATGCTCTATGCCCTCTCTTTCAATCATTTCTAAAATTGTTTACCCGCATCTGATCTATTTATAACTACGAGAAGGTACAAAACCTTTAAATTTATACTTCTAAAAAAGAACGGTTTCACATATTTTACAAGGCAAAACTTTAATCTAGCCGAGACTGACTTTTATCTCCCGCTGTTTGTTAGCCTTAGTCAATTAGACATATCAGTTCTTCTACCTATTAACGTGTCCATTTAATTTATGTTAATCCTAAAACAGAAGCTAGATAAGACGAAATGTCATAGAAAAATTACCTGCAATGACAAGATTTATCGTTTCATAAACAATAAAAACTAAAAAACAGGCAAAGATGCGACATTTTGCCTGTTTTATACGTTATTGTAAAATCTTTTGTAGTAGAATCTTTCTCTTCCACTTACTTCATATTATATTTCTTCTTGAAGCGATCTACACGTCCACCTACTTTATCAGCTTTTTGCTTACCAGTGTAGAATGGATGTGAAGCTGAACTAATCTCCACACGAATTAATGGATACGTATTTCCGTCTTCCCATTCAATCGTTTCATTTGAAGATTTGGTAGAACCACTCAAGAATTTAAAGTCAGAACTTGTATCAAGAAATACTACTTTTCTGTACTCTGGATGAATATCTTTTTTCATGTCTTTCCACTCCTTTTTGCCCTGAATCCATTAGAAACAGAGTTATTGCAAGAGCCGTCACAGGTATAATACCTTATCTAAACTCACATAAAAAGATTATAACAGGATGATTCATGGAATGCAATAGTATGTTTTACCTTTATCATAACGGTATAGTTATATTAACTTTACCATCTGAGCTGTCAAAGCTATGATGCTCTATTAATAGTCTGATACTATATAAAGAATTTTATTCCAGTTTCGCTTAAGATCGTCTTACTCCACGCCGTTTCATTTCTTCGTCCATCAGTTGAAAAAACTCTTCATTATTTTTTGAACTCTTTAATCTTCTTAAAAATCGTTCTAAGAAGTCGTTGGAATCTTGCATTGTTTTACGAATTGCCCACATCTTATCCAGGTGTGATTTATTGACAAGTAATTCTTCCTTCCTTGTTCCGGAACGCAGAATATCAATAGCCGGAAAAATACGACGCTGTGCCAAATTGCGATCCAAATGCAATTCCATATTTCCGGTCCCTTTAAATTCCTCATAAATAACATCGTCCATTCGAGATCCAGTGTCAATTAATGCAGTAGCTAAAATGGTAAAACTGCCACCTTCTTCAATATTACGTGCAGCTCCAAAAAAACGTTTTGGACGGTGAAAAGCAGCTGGATCAATTCCCCCAGATAATGTGCGGCCACTAGGAGGAATGACAAGGTTATAAGCCCTTGCTAGGCGGGTAATGCTATCCATTAGCACAATAACATCTCGTTTATGCTCTACTAGACGCATTGCTCGTTCTAATACTAATTCAGACACTTTAATATGACTTTCTGGAACTTCATCAAAGGTAGAACTTACTACATCTACATCCGGATGAACTGAGCGTTCAATATCAGTTACTTCCTCTGGACGTTCATCAACTAGCAAAATAATGAGCTTCGCATTTGGATGGTTTTGCGAGATGCTGTTGGCAATCTCTTTTAATAAAGTTGTTTTCCCGGCTTTAGGGGGTGCTACAATCAATCCACGTTGCCCATAACCAACTGGGGTCATCAAATCAATAATTCGGGTTGATAAATTATTTGTTTCTGTCTCCAGCTTCATTAGTCGGTTTGGATATAATGCAGTTAACGCAGGAAAATGAACTCGTTCTTTTGCTGTTTCCGGGTCCTCTCCATTAACAGCATCCACATGGAGTAAACCATAATATCTTTCATTTTCCTTTGGAGGACGTACTTTCCCGGATACTTTATCGCCATTACGTAAGTCAAAACGGCGAATTTGTGAAGCTGAAATGTAAATATCCTCTGCACTCGGTGAATAATTAATTGGACGGAGAAATCCGAAACCTTCGGAAGGAATTATTTCCAAAATCCCATCCATAAATAGATAACCATCTTTTTCTGCCTGTGCTTTTAATATTGCAAAAATAAGTTCTTTTTTCGTTAACTTTGCGTAATAAGAAATTTTATATTCTCTAGCTAATTGGTATATTTCCTTTAATGTTAACGTCTCCAAATGGGAGATAGTTAATCCTGCCATCTAATAATCACCACGCCTATTAAAATATTTTAACTGTAGAGTTCGTTCAAGCAAATCTAGGATACAGGTAACCAATGATTTGAATACTGGGAATTTGAAAAAATACTCATTAAGTAATTTGCTTTTCTAATAAATATTACTTGAGTATGGAACTCTTACTTGTTTATAATCTTTAGAAAACTATGATAAAAACGTTCACGGATCATGAGTATAAATTATTTTCTCTTAGATCTTATTCCACTTAATCATTCGCATGTACGTTCTTGAAAATTATAGTAAGTATCTGCAGATATAAAAAACGTTCCTTTCTATACTATGCCATTTGCATAACGGCTTTCTATAAATTAGAGTTTTCACTTCTTTGTTGGAAGGTCTGTCCTTGCAGAAAAGAAGAAAGATTTAGAAGCTAGATTAGAAGTTCAACAAATTACACACATATATCGTAAACATATACCATAATAACCTTTTACCACTTAAGATTCAACAATATAATGATAAATATTAAAAGAAATTCTATGATTACGATTACTTTAGTATAGCACATCAGGAAAAAATTTTTTAAGAGGGTGTTCAAAAGCCCATAATAAATGACTCATCAAATTACATCAAACATTAAATGGATAAAATTTGACACTGAAGATGAAGATGAGGTAGTGAAATCCTCAGTTAAGAAACGTATTTTTCTGGCTTCAAACAGCTTTTATTAACTTGAACATTGCAAGCGAAACGGCTCCTATTCGTTTAAGTTGACAGGATAAGAAAGACTACGGCAGCGACGCATCGCGGTTTTTCAAGGAGAACTACACTCCTGAAATAAAGTTTCACTTTAAATTCTAAATAGTTGCAATTAGGCGTTCAATTCGTGTTTAATGCTTCTCTCTAGCACATGTTTCTAACTTTATGCACTACTCGAAACTGCAATGCCTCGAACCTAGGCCCACGACTTGCTAGTGTCGGCGTTACAAAAGAGTAAGGAAAGCCGCGACAGCAATCCAGTGCGCAATTTTTGAAAAGCCTTAAGCCGACCTCACCTCTAGTCTCACCTCTTTTTGAACATGCATTACACGTAGACTACAGTAACTTTTCTAGGAATTTATCTTTTTCTCTTAAGAAGAAGTAATACAGGAAATCATTTCTTCCTCATCATAAGTTTAACACTATATACGAAGCTTGCAACCATCCGCTTTAAATTTTTGGTTAGCGCTAAGCCTTTTACGCAGCCGATTGCTAGTTATGCTTATCCGTAAATCCTCAACACTATTACCGTAACCAGCTTATACGAAAGTTTTTTCTTAGGTAAAACTAATAGAAAAGGAAGCCGTTTGTTGGCTTCCTCTCCTTTTATCTATAACGGAGAAAGTATACTTATCATTTATTTGTTACCATTTTTTGATGGTTTCATACATTACTTAATGACAAGATTAGGCTTTTTCTGTAAACTATGCGTACCATCAATAAAACGGACTGTGCCACTTTTTGCTCGCATCACGACAGTTTCCGTTGTTGCTTGCTTGCCTTTGAATTGGACTCCCTTCAATAGTTCACCATCCGTCACACCTGTAGCAGCAAAAATTGCGTCATCACCACTACAAAAATCCTTCATGTACAATACTTTATTTAAATCATCTATACCCATTTTCAAACAACGATCGGTTTGCTCTTGATTGGTTGGAAAAAGTTTCCCTTGCATTTCACCACCAAGGCATTTTAGAGCAACAGCTGCAATGACACCTTCTGGAGCACCACCAATTCCCATTAAAATATCAACGCCTGTTTCATCAAAGGCAGTATTAATTGCTCCTGCTACATCACCATTTGAAATAAGCTTAATGCGAGCACCGGCCTCGCGGATTTCTTCGATTAACTTATGATGACGAGGCCTATCCAATACAGTCACAACTATATCCTCTATTGCCTTATTTTTAGCTTTAGCAACAGCTTCCAAGTTTTCAAAGGTAGAAGCATCAATATCAATTTGACCAACTGCTTCTGGACCAACTGCAATTTTATTCATATACATATCTGGTGCGTGTAATAATGTACCTTTATCTGCTATAGCAATAACAGAAAGGGCATTCCAAGAACCATTTGCCACAATACTTGTTCCTTCTAGTGGGTCAACAGCTACATCAACTCCCGGTCCATTACCGGTTCCCAATTTTTCACCTATATAAAGCATAGGTGCTTCGTCCATTTCTCCTTCACCAATAACAACCGTTCCTTGCATTGGTATTGTATCAAAAACAGCACGCATGGCTGTAGTTGCTGCATCATCAGCTTCTTCTTTTTTTCCTCTACCCATCCAGCGTGCTGATTTTAATGCAGCTGCTTCTGTGACACGTACTAACTCCATCGTTAAACTTCTTTCCATAATAAATCTCTCCCTTTAGTAAAATATCCTCATCCCAAGAAGAAATTTTACAAAGGCTACTGTTGTTGTATTATATCTATTTAAGAGATTATTAGAAAAACTTGGCTTATCGCCAAGTCTTTATGGCGAAAGCTATCGTTTTTCTTATACGATAAAGTGAAACTTCATTCCGTTTTACACGGAATGATAGTACCACAAGGGTATGACCTAAAGGCTCTTGAACCAATCGGGCATTTAGGGGCCGTTTTTCTCATCATGTTTGCAACATCATTAGCACATTTTTTGAAATGAGAAAAATACAGCACCTTACATGCGGGATAAAGCCTAAAGTTTTATACTTTCCTATAGTATTAAAAAAGACCAGATAAAATAATGTGTCCAATTCATCGCTTAGGATGCATTAAACTTTCGTGTAAAAAAGTTAAGACGGCGAAATAGAAATTTTAATTTCCAGAGTATACACATAACTAGATGGTCACTTGTACCTATATGTGGTGCTGGTCAAGTTTTCATTATTGTCTTGTTTTTCTCTATGGCGCTGTATTGAAATACATACACTCTGCAACTTGAAGCTCCTCCGTCTTACAGTTTTAACGCATAAGATGTGCAGTGTCAGCTTACAACCACAAGAAATGCGTCGATAGCGATACATCGCGCATTTTCAAGAGACGTTACCAATCTACATTCACCTTAGGTCCATTTATCCTCTTCTTGAACAACAATTTAAGAGTTCTGCAGCTCCTGTACTTCTTGTTCAGTCATTTCATCACGCCAAATTTTAGCGCCAAGATTTGTTAATTTCTCTGTGATATTTTCATAGCCACGATCGATATGATCGAGACCCGTAATTTCTGTAATTCCTTCTGCCATTAGACCGGCAATTATTAACGAAGCTCCAGCACGAAGATCTGTTGCATTTACTTTTGCTCCTTGTAATTTTACAGGACCTGTAACAATAGCTGACCCACCTTCTACTTTAATCGAAGCATTCATTCTTCTTAACTCATCAATATGCTTCAATCTTGCAGAATATATCGTATCTGTTACGACACCTGTATTATCCGCCTTTGTTAACAAGGACGTAAACGGCTGTTGGAGATCGGTAGGAAATCCGGGGTAAACCAATGTTTTTATGTCAACACTTTTCAATAAACCTTTTGGTCTAATTAAGAGTGACTCATTGCTTTCTTCGATAGGAAGCCCCATCTCACGCAGCTTAGCTAATAAAGACTCTAAATGTGTAGGAATTACATTGTCGATAACAACTTCTTTTCCCATAGCAGCAGCTGCAATTGCATATGTCCCTGCCTCAATACGATCCGGTATAATCGTATGACGGCATCCGCTCAAATGTGGAACGCCTTCAATACGAATAACATCCGTACCCACACCTTTAATTTTTGCGCCCATATTGGAGAGTAATGTAGCTACATCAATAATTTCCGGTTCTTTAGCGGCATTTTCAATAATCGTCTTTCCTTTAGCTTTGACAGCTGCTAGCATAATATTAATTGTTGCACCTACGCTTACAACATCTAAATAAATGCGTGCGCCAGTCAGCTCCTTAGCACGAAGATAAATTGCGCCCTGCTCATTTGTGACTTCTGCACCAAGTGCTTCAAACCCTTTTATATGCTGATCAATTGGACGTGGGCCTAAAAAGCAGCCGCCAGGAAGACCGATTACCGCTTTATTGAACTTACCGAGCATCGCACCCATAAAATAATACGATGCCCTAAGCTTTTTTACTTTTCCATTTGGAAGTGGCATGGCCACCATATTTGCAGGATCAATATTAACGGTTTGTCCATCCCAGGAAACCGATCCACCTATCTCTTCCAATAAATCACCAAGCGTAAATACGTCAGAAATTTGTGGAAGTCCCTCAATTGTCACACTAGAATCAGCTAATATCGCTGCTGGCAACAATGCAACTGCACTATTTTTTGCTCCACTGATTCTTACTTTGCCATTTAGTAGATGGCCACCTTCAACGAACATTTTTTGCATATAAAAACCCCACTTAGGCAAGGATCATGTGGATCCTAGTGTATGTCCACACCACTTGCAATCTTTATCGCAGTGAATACAACTGCATTTGCTCCTTAGGTTGCGCTGTTTTTCCATTATTATGCAATTAATTTTGTTTATTCCAATCTGCTAAGAATTTTTCAATTCCTTGGTCGGTTAACGGATGCTTAACAAGTTGCTCTAAAACCTTAAACGGAATTGTCGCAATATGTGCACCATGAAGAGCAGCTTCTATTACATGTAAAGGATGACGAATGGATGCAGCAATAATTTCTGTTTTAATATCGTGCTTTTCAAATATAGTAGCAATTGTTTGGATTAAATCCATTCCATTATGACCGATATCATCTAAACGCCCCAGAAACGGTGATACATAGGTAGCACCTGCTCGAGCTGCAAGTAAAGCCTGATTTGCATTAAAAATAAGTGTAACATTCGTCTTAATATTTAAATCACTAAAGGTCTTTACTGCTTTTAAGCCTTCTAAAGTCATTGGAACTTTAACGGTAATATTTGGTGCAATAGCCGCTAATTCCTTTCCTTCACGAATCATACCTTCTGCGTCTTCAGAGATTACTTCGGCACTAACAGACCCAGAAACCTCTGCTGTAATTTCACGCAGACGATCATGAAATGAAACATTCTCTTTTGCTACCAAACTTGGATTGGTTGTTACTCCATCCAGTACTCCTAAAGCATTAGCCTCACGGATCTCATCAATATTTGCTGTATCAATAAAAAACTTCATTCATACCCCTCCTCCACATTTTGTTTGAAAACATCTTAAGCTTTTTGGGATGAGCCAAATTCACGCATTTTGCTAATAACTGTTTCTTTAATTGCTTCTCTACCCGGTCCTAGATATTTACGTGGATCGTATAAATCAGGGCTTTCGTTCAACACTTCACGAACTTTTTTCGCTTGTGCAATTTGGTTTTCTGTATTTACATTAATTTTTGCTGTACCTAAGGAAATGGCGCGTTGAATATCTTTTGTAGGAATACCAGTTCCTCCATGTAAAACTAATGGTATTTTTACCAAATCAAGAATTTCTTCCATTTCCTTAAACCCTAGATTAGGCTCTCCCTTATACGGTCCATGAACAGATCCAAGTGCTGGTGCAAGGCAATCAATTCCAGTTGCATCAACTAGCTGTTTACATTCCTGAGGATCTGCATAAATAACACCGTCTGCTATAACATCATCTTCTTGTCCACCAACTGTACCTAATTCTGCTTCTACAGAAACGCCATGTAGATGAGCTAGTTCAACAACTTTTTTTGTAACCTCAATATTTTCTTCCAATGGATCATGTGATGCATCAATCATTACTGATGTAAAGCCAGCATGAATAGCTTCTGCACATTTTGCAAAGCTAGATCCGTGATCTAAATGAATAGCTACTGGTACAGTTGTTTTATATGAATCCATAAGTGACTTTACCATTGCCACTACTACATTGAAACCACCCATATATCTTGCGGCACCTTCAGAAACACCTAAAATAACTGGAGACTTTTCTTCTGCTGCTGCCTGCAAAATTGCCTGCGCATATTCCAAGTTATTTAAGTTAAACTGACCTACCGCATAACCATTTTCTTTACCCTTTTCTAACATTTCTTTCATTGATACTAATGGCATGTATATCCTCCTCTTAGATGAACATTACACCTATGTCAAAATAAATTACACTATAAGAATACCAACAACCGTCCAAAGGCGCAACAATACTTTATTTTATTTTAACCAAGAATCGAATTTACAACCCGACATACTTCCTTAATATTAAACGGTTTGCCTATAATCGTTACAATATTAGCACATTCTATATTGTCAGCAAGGACAGCTTCACACATTCCGCTCATCATAATAGTAGGAATGCAATGGTTTGTTTTCTTTATTTGCCGCAATACTTCTATACCGTTAAAAATTGGCAAATGGTAATCGATCATTAATAAATGAAAAGTAAAAGAATTAATTTTATCTATACACTCTTTACCATTATTGGCAGTCTCCACATAATAACCCTCTTCAGTAAGAATATCTTTCAGGAGCATACAGATTCCCGGTTGGTCATCAACAACTAGGATTGCTTTTTCCATTTATAGACTTCCCCTTTCTAAAGCATTTGTCCCCCAACACTAATATTCGCTATCAATTGCTAGATATCCTGCAATTTCTACGGGTTTTGCCAAATAAAGAAGAGTGAATAATAATGAAGTCTTAAGTTCATGTTCAAAAAGATAAGTTAAATTTTTTTCACTAAGGCTTTTTTCTCCGAAAGAGTAAATCAAGGGCTAACCCCGAAGTATCGCTGAAGAAGTTTTTCTTATCCAGCTAAATTTCGACGTAAAAATCTCATGTAAATGACTGTAAATGAAAAAGAGCTGAGACATAAGCAGATACTAAATAGCACAAACCGAACAATTCATTTATAATTGTTCGGTTTGTTTGTGTTTAGAAAAACTTGGCTTGTCGCAAGTCTTTAGCGAAAGCCATCGTTTTTCTTATACTATAAAGTGAAACTTCATTCAGTAGGAGTTTTCTTCCATCTCCTACTGAATGTTAGTACCGCAAGGGTATGACCTAAAGGCCCTTAAACGAATCGGGCATTTAGGTGCCGTCTTCTCCCACTTAGACCCTTTTGTATCAACTCCAAGATTTTGAAGTGGGAGTCTTACGGCACCTTACATGCGGGATAAAGCCTAAAATTTTATACTTTACTATAGTACTAGGACGATTTATGGTTCGTTTTTTAATCAGCTGTTTTTTTGTTCTAGCCCCTTCTTTATTTTTTTTATTATTTAGCGTTTTGATACTCTAAGGCAGCACCGATAAACCCTTTAAATAAAGGTTGTGGTCTAGTCGGTCTAGATGTAAATTCCGGATGAAATTGACATGCTACAAACCACGGATGATCGGCAATTTCAATTGTTTCAACAAGACGGCCATCAGGACTTGTACCGGAAAAGACGAATCCATGATGAATCATTTGCTCCCGGTAAACATTGTTAAACTCATAACGATGACGATGTCGCTCTTCAATACAATCTGCACCATTATAGGCTGCTTTTGTTTTGGTATTATCTTTTAATTTACATGGATAAGCGCCAAGTCGTAAAGTTCCCCCTAGATTGGCAATGTCCTTCTGATCCGGGAGTAAATCAATAATCGGATGTGGTGTATTTGGATCAATCTCTGTTGAATGAGCACTTTCAAGCCCTACAACATTACGAGCAAATTCCACCGTAGCTAATTGCATCCCTAAACAAATACCTAAAAATGGGATCTTATTTTCTCTTGCATGTTGAATGGCGATAATTTTACCATCGATTCCTCGGTCACCGAAACCACCGGGAACGAGAATACCATCCACATTTTCTAGCTCTTGATGAATCGTTTGTTCATCAAGCTGCTCTGAGTTAATCCAATGTACATGAATATCCGAATCAAATACAAATCCAGCATGTTTTAATGCTTCTACGACAGACAAATATGCATCAGGTAATTCAACATATTTTCCTACAAGCGCAATATCAACTTGCTTTGATAAATGCCGTACTCTATTAAGCAATTCCTTCCACTCACCCATATCCGCTTCTTGGCACTTTAAACCAAAGTGATTGCATGTGAGTTGATCTAACTGCTGTTCTTGCAAAGAAATTGGTATCTGATAAAGTGTATCAGCATCTATCATCTCAATCACTGCTTTTTCATTAATATCACAAAACAGAGCAATTTTTTCTTTCATTTCCTTACTAATCGCCTGTTCTGTTCGTAAAACAATAACATCAGGTTGAATACCAAGAGAGCGCAATTCCTTCACACTATGTTGGGTTGGTTTGGTTTTCATCTCACCAGCTGCTTTAATATATGGAACAAGTGTACAGTGAATATACATGACGCTATCTCTGCCAACATCCTTCTTAATTTGACGAATTGCTTCCAAAAAAGGTAATGATTCGATATCACCAACCGTACCGCCGATTTCCGTAATCACAATATCTGCTTCTGTTGCTTCCCCTGCGCGAAATACCTGTTCTTTTATTTCATTCGTGATGTGTGGAATAACTTGAACTGTTCCACCTAAATAATCACCACGGCGCTCCTTACGAATAACGCTGGAATATACCTTTCCTGTTGTAATATTGCTATATTTATTCAAGTTAATATCAATAAACCGTTCATAATGGCCTAAGTCTAAATCGGTCTCTGCACCATCCTCTGTGACATAAACTTCCCCATGCTGGTAAGGGCTCATTGTTCCAGGATCGACATTAATATAAGGATCAAATTTTTGGATCGTAACTTTTAAACCGCGATTTTTTAGTAATCGTCCCAGTGAAGCTGCTGTAATTCCCTTCCCTAATGAAGATACAACGCCTCCAGTAACAAAAATATATTTAGTCATCTTACTCCCTCTTTCTCTATATTTTTATTAAATCAAAGGTTTTTTTAGGAATTTAGCTCTTTATAAATAATTGCATACTAGTCACAAATAAGACCATACATGAATTTTTCAGATAAGGAATCCCAAGTAAATTTCCGTTAGTATTGATTTGATTTTAATCATTCTTAAACTGTCTAATTAACATAAGCTAACAATACTTTTTCTCTCATATTTTGGGATGCACTAAGAATTTTAATCGTGTTATCTGTTGTCTTTATCATGCACAAGGTGACAATAAAATAATAAAAGCGCCTCCCCAACTGCTGGGGAAACGCTTTGATAATTAATTGAAAGAGCCCAAGTTAAATTGTACTGATCTCAAATAAAAAAGTCAAGACTCCAAGAACTGCCATCCACTCTAAAAATTAAATACTTCCTTTACTTTTTTTCCTTATCATCTAAGTAATCTTCATCCACCAATTCTTCATCTTCTTCTATTTTCTCGTCATAGTCCTCATCATAATCCTCATCGAAGGCTTCATCATAATCTTCATCTTCTTCAAAATCTTCTTCTACGAAATCTTCATCAAAAATTTCAATTTCATCATCAACAATATCCAGTTCTTCCTCTATTTCCTCTTCTGACTTTTGCCTCACCTTTTTCTTCCTTTTTGGAGTTACGTGGACTACTTCGTCCATTTGTTCAACAGGATACCAACGTTTCAGCCCCCACATATTATCTCCTGTTGTCAAAAATCTGCCATCCACATTTAAATCCGTATAAAATTGAGCAATTAGATCCCGTTTTTGTTGTTTAGTAAAACCTTTTAAATCTGCTGCCTGTTCAAATATGTCCTTAAAATGAATAGCTTTCTTTTCTTCTAACATTAATAAAGTAGCTAATTCAATCATTGACATTTTTTGAATTTCTTCGTGGCTATATTTTTTTAAGCTCACGGTCATGCACTCCCTTTACTTATATTAATAACTTTGCTACTTAACTTTAATAAAGTGAATCTTCAATCAGTGGGGATTTGCTTTTATCCCACACCGATTATTGGAATGAACAGAATCGGGCATTTAACTTGCAGTTGGGCCCTCCACTTATCTTCCAGGTTTTACCTTGTTACATGGAAGTAGAGGTCTTACTACAAGTTACATGTAGGATAAAAGTTAAACTTCAATCTATAGCTGATTCTTTCGCACATGGAAGTAGCAGTTAAATCAATCTACTATTGAAGTACTGCTAACTCCATCGTATTCACGCTTTGTTGTTAAACTAACATTTAGGTAAAAGTCTTAAGAACAATTAGATACTGAAATAATTTACATATATCTAACGTCTTTATACCAATAACCATACCATACATTATAAACAATTCTATAGGGTTTATGCTAGAGATAAAGCAGAAAAAAATAAAACCACAGTAACTTTAGAAAAACTTGGCTTGTCGCCAAGCCTTTATGCGAAAGCTATCGTTTTTCTTATACGATAAAATGAAGCTTTATTCAAGTATTGCTTTTCTTCTTGAAAAAGAAAAACGCTTTTCCTGCTTGCGATGCGTCGCTGCCGTAATCTTTCTTATCTGTCACCCCAAACGAATTGGGAATTTAGGAGCCGTTTCTCTTATAAAGTTTGAAAAAGTAATAAGCAGATTTTTTACATGAGAAAAATACAGCTCCTTACATTCGGAATAAAGGAGCCGATGTAGACTTACCGTAGGGAGAAGAGCGAAGTTCGCTTCAGCTTGAGCGCTTAAACTAGACGACGAGGCTACTTTCAGAAAAAACATCCATATGCAAAAACATATCAATCAATTCCTAGACAAAAATAAGATTGAAAGGAAAGGAACCTTTATTACTTCGTTGTACTTTAAAAATTCCGAAGTCAATATTAACTTCTCCGCTAAATTTTTTACATTGTTAACAGCTTTTTATGCATGCATTCCAGCCTAATTGTTCTATACAAATCTAAAATTCACCAAGTCTATTTCATTTGAAAACTAGTGCGTTTTACATGTAAAAAGCCTTGTATGAACCTATACTCATACAAGGCTCTAAAAGACATATCAAAAATTCCCCTTTATTATCTCTGTGTAGGAATAACCCGTTTTAAAAGGTTATTCCATACGTTCATTAATACTTTTTTGTTGTCTTGGTTCTTTATACTTTTCTTTAAACACTCTCTTTATATCCCTTAATAGAATTCATTAAATAATGGATTTGGTAATCTGTATATTCCTCAAGTGTGAATTGCTTTTGCAGCATCCATCTTCTAAATGCCCACATTTGTCCAATAATAAATATGTTATTAGCTAAAAGTTTACGTTTTCGAGGGGACAATGAATCCGGAAAAGAAGCCACTATTAACCGCTCTAATATAGCTAGCATATCCCATTCTTTTTTTAACACATATTCTTTACTCTCATTTTTTAATGATTTCACTTCTTGATACATGATTAGCACTTCTTCTTGCATTTCATCCATTAAATAAAAGTATGACCGAATTACATTCATGAAATGCTCTGCGGAAGAATTATTCAAATCTATTTGCGCTTCCAATCGCTTACGAACTTGAAGATAAATGGAATCACAAACAAGAAATAAAACATCTTCTTTTGTTCGTATATATTCATATAATGTTCCAATACTAAAACCGGCTGCTTTGGCAATTTCCCTAGTTGTAGTCCGATGAAACCCTTTATCTTTAAATAAGGTAATGGCTCCTTTTATAATTTGATTCCGACGCTTTTCAATTAAGGATTGATCTTTTATGGAAGAAAGAATTGAATCCTTCTGCATTCCATTACCTCCTTATTTGTTCAACTTTAATACTTTCCTTGACCTATTTCGTAAGCATCCTACCAATAACTAGACGTTGAATTTCATTTGTTCCTTCATATATTTGAGTAATTTTCGCATCACGCATATAACGTTCAACTGGATAATCTTTTGTATAGCCATAGCCGCCGAAAATTTGGACGGCTTCTACAGTAGTCCGCATTGCTGCATCTCCTGCAAATAATTTTGACATGGCCGATGCTTTACCATAAGGTAATCCTTGCGACTCTAACCAGGC
This sequence comes from Virgibacillus proomii, assembly GCF_900162615.1. Classification (NCBI taxonomy): domain Bacteria; kingdom Bacillati; phylum Bacillota; class Bacilli; order Caryophanales; family Bacillaceae; genus Virgibacillus; species Virgibacillus proomii. The sequence goes on from NZ_FUFN01000009.1 coordinate 701,461, forward strand.
TGCTTGATAAGTTAATAAGCGGGCTGCTTCTACCTCTGTTGCCATATCTGCTAGCTTAAAGGAAATCCCTTGATTCATTGCAATTGGTTTCCCAAATTGTTCCCTTTCTTTTGCGTAGGCAGTTGCTGCATCCAATGCTCCTTGAGCAATTCCAACCGCTTGTGCTGCAATTCCATTTCGACCGCCATCCAACGTAGTCATCGCAATTTTAAAGCCTTCTCCTTCTGCTCCTAACCGATTCTCTTTTGGTATACTGCAATTCTCGAAAATAAGTTCAGTTGTTGGTGAAGAACGAATGCCTAGCTTTTTCTCTTTTTTACCGAAAGTAAAACCTTCTGTACCCTTCTCTACAATAAAAGCCGTAATGCCTTTATGTCGTTTATCGGCATCTGTTTTAGCAAATACAATATATATATCAGCAACTCCACCATTGGTAATCCATACTTTATTACCATTTAATACATAATGGTTGCCTTCTTCCTTTGCTGTCATTGACATGGAAACAACATCACTTCCTGCTCCAGGCTCCGATAACGCATAAGCGCCTAACGCTTCACCACTGGCCAGACGATACAAAAACGTTTTTTTCTGCTCTTCATTCCCATATTTATAAATCGGCCAGCTAGCCAAAGATACATGAGCCGATAAAGTAACCCCGGTAGATGCACAGACTCTTGATAATTCTTCTACGGCAATAACATAACTCATATAATCTGCACCAATGCCGCCATATGTTTCTGGCCATGGAATACCGGTTAACCCTAATTCTGCCATTTTATCAAATATTTCCCTATCAAATCGTTCTTGTTCATCACGTTCAGCAGCTGACGGTTCTACTTCATTTTCCGCAAAATTCCGCACCATCTTTCGCAACATTTCTTGTTCATCAGTTAGTTGAAAGTTCATTCTCACTTGTCCTCCTTCATGTTTTTAACAAATGTTTGCTATTTTAATAGATGCTTCGCTATAACAATTCGTTGGATTTCATTGGAGCCTTCGTAAATTTCAGTAACTTTAGCATCGCGAAATAGTCGCTCAACAGGGTAATCTTTTGTATAACCATAGCCACCAAAAATTTGTACAGCTTCTATAGCATTTTTCATAGCTGTTCTTGATGAAAATAACTTTGCCATGGATACCTCTTTTCCAGCAGGAACATCTTGTTCTACTAAAACAGCGGCTTGATAGACTAATAACTTTGCCGCTTCTGTACGGGTGGCCATATCTGCTAGTTTAAAGGAAATTCCTTGCTGGTTAACAATTGACTTGCCAAATTGGATTCGCTCTTTAGCATATTCTGTCGCATATTCCAAAGCCGCTTCACTAATACCTAATGCCTGCGCCGCAATACCAATTCTGCCGATATTTAGATTATGTAACGCAATTTTAAAGCCCTGCCCTTCCTCACCTAACAGCTGTTTCTTATCAACTTTACAATTTTCAAAGATGAGTGAAACCGTATTTGATCCATGTAGCCCCATTTTTCTTTCTTTTTTTCCAATCGTAAGTCCTGGTGTATCCTTTTCAATAATAAACGCACTTATATCACCTTTTTCCTCACCTGTTCGAGCAAAGGTTATATACGTATCTGCTTCGCCACCATTTGTAATAAATAGCTTAGAACCATTTAATATATAACCATTACCTTCCTTTACCGCGGTTGTTTTAATACTTCCTGCATCAGAACCGGCGTGTGCCTCTGTCAAAGCAAAAGCACCAAGGTAATCTCCATTAGCAAGCTTTGGAAGGTAATGATTTTTTTGCTGTTCCGTACCAAAGTACAAAATAGGATTGGTTCCCACAGATGTGTGTACCGATAAAACAACTCCTACTGTAGCGCTTACTTTTGATATTTCATGAATGGTCTGAATATAGGAGGTATAACCCATCTCTGCACCACCGTAATCTTCAGGAATAGGGATGCCCATTAAACCAAGATCTCCCATTTTTTTAATAATTTCTTTTGGAAACCTATCTTCTTCCTCCATCCGTGGTATGGCCTGAGCTATTTCTGTTTGCGCAAAATCTCTGACCATTTTTCGCAACATTGCCTGTTCTTCTGTTTCATGTAGCATCCGCTTTCCTCCCTTAGGCATTCGTATATAGTTTCGTATACGTATAAAAGCCTCGACCTGATTTTTTACCGAGCCACCCTGCTTTTACGTATTGCCTAAGTAATGGACATGGGCGGTATTTACTGTCCGCAAACCCTTCATGCAATACTTCCATAATATAAAGGCATGTATCCAGGCCAATAAAATCAGCCAGAGTTAGCGGTCCCATCGGATGATTCATCCCTAATTTCATTGAAGTATCAATATCCTCGACCGTTGCAATTCCTTCATAAAGCGTATATATCGCTTCATTAATCATTGGCATCAAAATACGATTTGAAACAAACCCCGGAAAATCATTTACTACAACGGGTGTTTTATTTAAAGCCTTTGCCATTTGGTCAATAGCCTGATAGGTTTGATCACTCGTCTGTAAACCACGAATAATTTCTACCAATTTCATCACAGGTACAGGATTCATGAAATGCATGCCAATTACTTGTTCCGGACGTTCTGTTGCTGCCGCGATCTCCGTAATTGGCAAGGATGATGTATTCGAAGCTAAAATAGCATGTGTCGGAGCAATATGATCCAGCTGCTGAAAGATATCTGTTTTCACATCCATATTTTCAATCACAGCTTCAATTATTAAATCTGCTTTACTTCCTTCCCATAATGTATCTACTGCCTGAATTCTTGTAAATGTTTCATTTTTCTCCTGCTCTGTCATTCGTTGTTTATCAACAGAACGTTGCAACAGCTTCTCAATAGTATTTATTCCCTTTTCTAATGCTTTCGCCTGATTATCATATAATCGAACATGAAAACCAGCTTGAGCACAGACGTGGGCAATACCTGCCCCCATTTGCCCAGCGCCTATGACCATAACTTTCTCTATATTCATTTCGCCCATCCCCTAATAAATATTCTATTTTGGTACTTCGATTAAAATAGCGTCACCTTGGCCTCCCCCACTGCAAATAGCAGCAATACCAAGTCCACCGCCTCGTCTTCTCAATTCATAGACTAAAGTTAGTAATATTCTTGCTCCACTAGCTCCAATCGGATGACCTAATGCAACTGCCCCACCATTTACATTAATTTTTTCTTGATCAATCCCTGCGATCTTAGAACTTGCTAACGATACGGAGGCAAATGCTTCATTAATTTCAAACAAATCTATTTCATCTTTAACATGACCTGTTTTTTCAAGTAATTTATTAATGACTAGCCCTGGAGTCTTTGGAAAATCTTCAGCAGGTACAGCTATTTCTGCATGCCCTTTAATCGTTGCGAGTGGAGTTTTTCCTAATTCACTAGCTTTGTTACTCGACATTACCACAAGCGCACATGCTCCATCGTTTATGCCTGGTGCATTCCCTGCTGTAATCGTACCGTCCTTATTAAATACCGGTTTAAGCACTGCCAGCTTTTCAATGCTTGTATCTTTTCTTGGTGCTTCGTCTCGATCTATAATAAGCGGGGCTCCTTTTCGTTGTAATACTTCAATAGGGACAATTTCTTCAGCAAACTTCCCTTCTTCTATTGCTTGAATTGCCCGTTGATGGCTGCGATATGCCCATTTATCCTGTTCTTCACGACTTATTTCATATTCATTTGCTGTAGCATTTCCATATGTCCCCATATGAACTCCTTGAAAAGAACAGGTTAATCCATCATGTACCATCATATCGACTACTTTTTTGTCACCCATCCGATTTCCCCAGCGTGCATCTGGTAAAAAGTAAGGTGCATTACTCATGCTCTCCATACCACCAGCTACAATAATTTCTTCCTCGCCCAGACGAATCAATTGATCCGCTAATGTCACACTGCGTAATCCAGAAGCGCAAACTTTATTTATCGTTTCTGTTTTTACATCCCATGGAATACCAGCTTCTCTTGCAGCTTGTCGTGATGGGATTTGTCCTTGTCCACCTTGTAGCACATTTCCAATAATTACTTCATCTACATCATCTCCTGCTAGGTCTGCCCGCTTTAAAGCTTCGGCAATCGCCTTCCCTCCAAGTTGTGATGCTGTAAATGGCTGCAATGCCCCACCAAATTTTCCAAATGGTGTTCTTGCACCAGCTACAATTACAGATTCTTTCATACATTTTCCACTCCTTTTCTTGATTGAACGCTCGTTCAAAAATAACGATAAATATGTACAAAAAGGAGGATTTTTCCCTTTTTGTACATATTTCCATTTTGTTAGTAGATTAACAGAATTTGGCTGTTTGCAAAAAAACTGCTGATTGATCGTTTATCCCGCATGTAAGATGCCGTAAGACTCCCACCCCACTTCAAGACCTTGTGTTGGGTCTATGTGGTAGGTAACGGCTTCTAAATGCCCGATTCGTTCAGCTAACATTTCTTGGGAAAAGCATTCCAAGAAATGAAGTTTCACTTTATATTAAACTATGCGCTTTTTTCTTCCTTATCTGCAAATACAGATAGTGCTAATATCTCGGCTACGTCCATCGTGCTTATATCTTCTTCAACCTCTTTTGCTTTCGTGCCATCACTAATCATTGTCAGGCAGTATGGACATGCACTTGATATCATATTCGGCTGAACTCTCAACGCCTGCTCGGTGCGTGCTACATTAATTCGATTTCCGGTTGTTTCCTCGGACCACATTAAACCACCACCTGCGCCACAACACATACCATTTTCTCTAGTACGATCCATCTCTACCAATTCCAATCCCGGAATCGCCTTAAGAATTTCTCGAGGTGGATCATAAACTCCATTATACCTTCCTAAATAGCATGAGTCATGATAGGTAAGTCGTTGATTGATAGCCTTTTTTGGTTTTAATTTACCGCCCATTACTAAATCATATAACAATTGCGTATGGTGATAAACCCCTACTTCAAAACCAAAATCTGGGTATTCATTTTTAAAAATGTTATATGCATGTGGATCAATCGTGACAATTTTTTTCACATCATTCTTCGTGAATTCTTTTATATTTTTCTCGGCAATTTCCTGAAATAAAAACTCATTTCCTATCCGACGAGCTGTATCGCCCGAATTTGCCTCTTTATTCCCCAAGATGGCAAAGCTAACACCTGCTTGATTTAACAATTTTGCAAAAGCGAGAGCTATCTTTTGACTGCGGTTATCGTAAGCACCCATGGAACTGACCCAGAACAAGTATTCAAAATCCTTTCCTTCCTTTTTTAACTCCTTCACAGTTGGAATATAAATGGATTCATCCTGTTCGCGCCATTTAATTCGATCTTTTTTCGATAGCCCCCATGGATTACCTTGACGTTCAATATTCATTACCGCCCGCTGTACATCTTGGTCCATCTTCCCTTCTGTCATAACAAGATAACGGCGCATATCAATAATCGTACCTACATGTTCATTATTTACTGGACATGCATCCTCACAGTTTCGGCACGTCGTACACCCTGCCAGCTCTTCTTCTGTAATTACATCCCCGATTAAACTGGCACTTTGTACCGTTGCTGCGGCTTCTTGTTTAGCACTTGCTTGGTTACCAATTGTATTGGCAAATGCATAAGCAGGAACCCAAGGTGACTTTCCAGTAATTGCAGCCCCCTTTTCTGTTAAATGATCTCTTATCTTGATCATAATATCCATTGGCGAAAGCATTTTCCCCGTACCAGATGCAGGACAGACATCTGTACATCTGCCACATTCCACACAGGCATAGAAGTCGATCATTTGATATTGTTCAAAATCCTCTACCTTGCCAACGCCAAAGGAAATATCCTCTTCATTTTCCTCCTCATCTAGATCAAAATTTATTTTCTGTAATTTACCTGGAACTCGTTTACTTAGAAATACATTGATCGGTGCAGCAATCAAATGCGCGTGCTTAGACTGTGGAACATAAATTAGGAAAACGAGAATAGTGATCGTATGAATCCACCACGCAACATAGAAAAGTACCATTGCCCCTGTAGGAGAAAGCCATGAAAAAGCCATGGCGATAACACTCGCAACGGGTTCCATCCACGTTGGTTCATGACCGTGCCATAATTGCACCATTCCGTTACCGAATAACACAGAAAGCATTAAGGTACCAATAAATAAGAGTACTAACCCTGCTTTAAATCCGCGCTTCAATCGAACAAGCTTTTCGATATAACGACGATAGAAAGCCCAGACCACTGCCACTAGAATCATTAATGTTACTATTTCTTGAAAAAATACGAAGCCCGGATAAAGTGGACCGAATGGTAAATGAGCTTCTGGAGACAGCCCTTTAATAAACATATCAATGGCTCCAAATTGGACAAGAATAAAGCCATAAAACATCATAACATGAATGATTCCTGATTTTTTATCCTTTAATAATTTTGACTGACCAAAAACAATTTTCCCTATTCTTTTAAAGCGTTCTTTAAACTCCCGATCAAATTCAGACTTTCTCCCTAGTCGAATATAGGCAACACGCGTTGCTACCGCCCTAGCAAACAGGTATACGCCATAAATTGTAATCACCGTAAAAGCGATCGCATTAATAAGTAGAAATGTATCCAATTTGCCCGATCCCCCTTATCATGTCGTAATACATCTTATTATGTTTTCATCCTTTCTCCATCCCCGCTTGATAGCGATTGCATTATTCAGAAAAATGGCTTCTTTTTAAATCTTATATATACTACTATAAATATGAATGATCATTCAGTCAACTGTTTTTCTCTAACTATTTATGAAATCACAATGAAAGAAATGCCACTATCTAAGGTAGGGCCAATTTTTTTAAACAACTTCCGTATTGCCTTATACTAAATTTTCAATGAAAGTAAATGTCAAAAAAACATCACACGTGAACTCTTTCACAATTGTCGATTTTTCGTTATAATAATAGTAGCTTCATTTATTCAATACCAAAGGAGGTAGTTTTATGACTACTACAACTACAGCATCCCCATGGAGAAGCTTCCAAACAGGGAAATGGGAACAAAATGTTGATGTTAGAGACTTTATTATACGAAATTTCACCTGTTACGAAGGTGATGAGGAGTTTTTAGCTGAGCCAACACAAAATACGCTGGATCTTTGGGATCTAGTTACTGAGCTTACGGCAAAAGAGCGTAAAGCAGGCGGCGTATTAGATATGGACACAAAAATTCCATCGACGATTACTTCACATGGTCCTGGTTATTTAGATAAAGATAAAGAGAAAATTGTTGGTGTACAGACAGATAAACCATTTAAACGTGCGCTAATGCCGTTCGGTGGCATTCGTATGGCAAAAAACTCCTGCGAAGCATATGGTTATGAATTAGATAAAGAAACTGAGCATATTTTCACAGAGTACAGAAAAACCCATAACCAAGGTGTGTTTGATGCTTATACTCCGGAGATGAGAAGAGCAAGAAAAGCCGGAATCATCACTGGATTACCTGACGCTTATGGACGTGGAAGAATCATAGGTGACTATCGAAGAGTTCCCCTTTATGGAGTAGATTTTCTAATTAAGCAAAAACAAGAAGAACTTGTGCAATTAGAAAATGATGGTATCATGTCAGAAGATATTATTAGACAGCGTGAAGAACATGCAGAACAAATTAGAGCATTACATGAATTAAAAGACATGGCAGCATCTTATGGATTTGACATTTCTAAACCAGCTACAAATGCGCAAGAAGCTATCCAATGGCTATATTTTGCTTATTTAGCTGCGATTAAAGAACAAAATGGTGCAGCAATGAGTCTCGGTCGTGTATCCACATTCTTGGATATTTATATGGAACGTGATCTAAAAGAAGGCACCTTAACCGAGCAAGAAGCACAAGAGTTGATTGATCATTTTATTATGAAATTACGTTTAGTAAAATTTGCCCGTACCCCTGAATATAACGAATTATTCAGCGGAGATCCAACTTGGGTAACAGAATCAATCGGCGGAGTAAGCATAAGCGGTGAACCACTGGTTACCAAAAACTCTTTTCGTTTCTTGCATACTTTAACAAACTTAGGACCTGCTCCTGAGCCAAACCTAACCATTCTATGGTCTACCAAATTACCAGAAAACTTCAAGAAATATTGTGCGAAAATGTCTATTGATACAAGCTCCATCCAGTACGAAAATGATGATATCATGAGAAAACACTACGGTGATGATTATGGTATTGCATGTTGTGTAAGTGCCATGGAAATTGGTAAGCAAATGCAATTCTTTGGAGCTCGTGCTAACCTAGCTAAAGCATTGTTATATGCAATCAACGGTGGAGTTGATGAAAAATCAAAAGCACAAGTATCCCCAGCGCTTCGTCCAATTACTTCTGATGTCTTAGATTTCGATGAAGTTATGGAACGTTATGATCTTGTTTTAGATTGGTTAGCAAAATTATATATGAATACGTTAAATGTTATTCATTATATGCATGATAAATATGCGTATGAACGAATTGAAATGGCATTACATGATAAAGATGTCAAACGTACGATGGCAGGCGGAATTGCCGGATTAAGTGTTGTAGCTGACAGTCTAAGTGCAATTAAACATGCTAAAGTACATGTCATTCGTGATGAAGATGGACTAGCTGTAGACTTCCGCATTGAAGGTGACTATCCAAAATACGGAAACAACGATGATGCAGTTGATAGCCTAGCTGTGGATATCGTAAACAGATTTATGAATAAATTCCGTCAACATGAAACGTATCGAAATGCTATTCCAACATTATCCATTTTGACGATTACTTCAAACGTCGTTTATGGTAAGAAAACAGGTAATACCCCAGATGGACGTCGTGCTGGAGAACCATTTGCACCGGGCGCAAACCCATTACATGGTCGCGACAAATCTGGAGCGCTTGCATCTCTAAACAGCGTAGCTAAAATACCTTATGAAAATTCTTTAGACGGCATCTCTAACACAACGAGCTTTGTTCCAAAAGCACTTGGAAAAACAGTAGATGATCGCTCTAAAAACTTAGTATCCATCCTTGATGGCTATGCTAAAAAAGAAGGACATCACCTAAATATTAACGTATTTGACCGTGAAACACTTAAGGATGCGATGGAGCACCCTGAACAATATCCACAATTAACCATTCGTGTTAGTGGTTATGCTGTAAACTTTGTAAAATTAACAAGAGAACAACAGCTTGACGTTATAAACCGTACATTCCATGAAGGTTTGTAATCAAGTCATGGGTGTAGAAACGATAACCTGTAAATTTTAAATATCATTTGCTTGGAAGGGCAATTAAACTGCCCTTCCACTAAGATAGGGGGCTTTACCAATGATCGGAAGAATTCACTCCATTGAAACCTGCGGTACTGTGGATGGACCTGGACTACGTTATGTAATTTTTTTACAAGGATGTCTACTGCGTTGCCAATTTTGCCACAATCCCGATACATGGGATGTAAAAGGAGGCACAGAAAGAAGTGTAGAAGACATCATAAATGACTTACAGGATTACCTTCCATATATAAAGGAGAGCGGAGGCATAACCGTAAGTGGTGGAGAGCCTTTATTACAAATTGACTTTCTGCTTGAACTGTTTAAAGAATGTAAAAAGCTAGGTGTCCACACCGCTATCGATACATCTGCTGGATGTTTCCGTGAAAGCCCTACTTTTTTAAGGAAAGTTGATGAATTACTAAAAGTTACCGATCTTGTATTATTAGATTTAAAACATTTAGATTCGCAATTACACAAACAACTTACTGGTCTGCCTAATGAACACATTTTAAAATTCGCTGAATTATTAGCTGAAAAAGACGTCCCTGTTTGGATTCGCCGTGTACTTGTGCCCGGCAGAACGGACGATCCAGAAGAGCTTGCCAAATTAAATGAATTTATTACTAAACTTGGCAATGTAAAAAAAGTAGAAATTCTGCCATACCATACGATGGGCGTCTACAAATGGGAACAGTTAAATCTAGACTACCCACTTGCTAACGTCAATCCGCCTTCCAAAGAAGAAGTAGAGCGAGCTGAACAAATACTATCCATTACGTCAAAATAAAGTGAAACTTCATTCAGCGGGTTGTTACTGATAAAAAAAAGGCTGAAATCTTGGGCATCTTGAAAAATAGCGATGTATCGCTGTCGGGGTTTTCCTTGTCCTTGAAAAAGAAAGACGCTTTTTCTGCGTGCGATGCGTCGCTATGTAGCTTTTCCTTGTCCTGTGATCCGAACAAATCGGGAATTTAGGTGCACTGTCCCCACTTCAACTACTTTGTTTTATCTTCAACTCTTGGAGCAAGGATTTTACGACAGCATACATTCTAGGATAAACCGATTAATAGATGCCATCATCCCTCATCTCAGCCATCCAAAGAAGATAGATAGCAGCCCATAATAAGGAGCCAATTAAAGAAGAGAGCTTGAAGATAGTAAGCTCTCTTTTTTGTAATGGTGAAACCATTATTCTACATTTTTTCTGGTGCAGTAACACCAAGTACTCTTAAAGCATTAGCAAGCGTGATTTTGACCGCCTTCATTAAAAGAATACGGGCTTTTGTTAGCTCCTGATTCTCTATATCCAAAACCTTCTCTGCATTATAAAAGCTATGCAGTAAACTCGCTAGATCAAAGACGTACTGTGTTATTTTATGTGGGGTTTGTTTTTCCGCAGCATCAGCGATGACTTGCGGAAACTTAGCTAGTTGTTTTAACAAGTCTGTTTCTTTCTCTCTCGTTAATAATGATACATCTGCTGAATCATCAATCGAGAATCCCTTTGCTTGTGCTTGTTTTAACATCGTACAAATTCGCGCATGAGCATATTGTACATAAAATACCGGATTATCATTCGATTCAGAGCGCGCCAAATCCATGTCAAAATCAAGTTGTGAGTCGTTCGAACGCATAACAAAGTAATAACGGACAGCATCTACGCCAACTTCTTCCATTAATTCACGCAGTGCAACAGCCTTACCTGTTCGTTTACTCATCCTTAGCTTTTCACCATTCTCATACAGATTAACCATTTGAATAATCTTGACACTGAACTTGTCAACCGGATACCCTAATGCTTGAATAGCTGCACGCATACGAGGAATATATCCATGATGATCTGCTCCCCAAACATTAATAATTTGATCAAAGCCGCGATCCAGCTTGTTTTTATGATACGCGATATCCGGGGTTAAATACGTATAGCTTCCATCCTGTTTAACTAAAACGCGATCCTTATCATCACCAAATTCAGTTGAACGAAACCAAGTAGCTCCGTCCTTCTCATACGTATATTTATCTAAAACCTGAAGCGCTTCGGTAATTTTTCCTTCTTTATATAAGGTCCTCTCCGAAAACCATGAATCAAAGCTCACCCGAAAGCTTTCCAGATCTTCTTTAATTTTTCCTAATTCATAATTTAATCCGTACTCTCTAAAAAAGGCAAGACGCTCTTCTCGTTCGCTATGTACCCACTTATCATCATACTCTTCACTTAATTTTTTACCAATCTGAATAATATCTTCACCGTAATATCCATCTTCAGGCATAGATGCATCTTGACCAAGCGCTTGTAAATAACGTGCTTCCACAGAAAGTGCCAAATTATCGATTTGATTGCCTGCATCATTAATGTAATATTCTCGTTCTACTTGATAACCTGCTGCAGCCAACACATTACAAAGCACATCTCCAAACGCCGCTCCACGGGCATGACCTAGGTGAAGATCCCCCGTTGGATTAACGGATACAAACTCTACTTGTATGCGTTTGTCTTGACCTGCTGTTGACTTTCCATATGCATCCCCTTCCTTTATAATTGCAGGGATAATAGAGCCGAGAAAGTCCTCTTTTATGAAAAAGTTAATAAACCCTGGCCCGGCAATCTCTACTTTTTCAATCGAAGCTTCTGTTTGGTTCAGATGGTTCACGATCTCATCAGCAATCGACCGAGGTGATTTTTTCGCTATCCGAGCTAATTGCATGGCAATTGCGGTCGCAAAGTCACCATGATTTTTTTCCTTAGGCTTTTCTAAAACAATTGGGGGTATTTCTTCTGCACTTGCAAGCTCTGCCTTTAATACAGCTTCTTTAATTTGCTGCTTTAACGCTTCTTCTGTCTCTGTTAAGACATTCATGCCTTATTGTCCTCCTTTTTTATGATTAAATTGATCTTCTGCCGCCTTATATGTTGATCATTTAGCTTTATTTCGTAAGCGATATAGAGGTTCCCAACCTTTGCAGGCTGGATAGGCTCGTAGACAATCTTTGTCGTAAAAGTCTCCATATATAAACTGCCATAAGGATGCTTCACTATATTTTCTGTCTTCTTATTTAAAAGAAATTGCTGGTTCATCTTTACATTTCCAGATCGCTTCAAATTGACCTTATTTGGCTGGATAGTGAGTAAGTTGCTTACGGTAGGCATTCCTTCTCCTGCTTCTACATATGTAAGAACGTCTATATGACCTTTTCGATAAAAAGTGCCACGCTGTTCTACTTTATGATATTCCTTTTCACCATTTTCTTCAATAGTTGTACAAAGCTCGATTATTACTGGTGTTTGCCGCTTACTCATCGTAAACATTCCCTCCATTTTTATACAGATAACGGATGGAGTTAACCTTGTATATAATGACGTATACTTGTGTATTCTATTATATCTAAACGTATTTATCAAGCTGTACTATACAAGGATCTCCGTCACTAAAACGCGTTTTATTTTTCTTAAGCGAATTTCTAATCGACTGTTTTTGGGTAATGATCAACATTCGTTTCAAATAAACTTATACGAACAATGGAAAATGGTAACCACATTAAACATTACCTTTTTTACGAAGCGCAAAAAATAATTATTTATTAAAAATAGGATTTCTTTTTTCTCATAGAGGTAATATAGTAATAAAGTTGTTTTTTTAAAACGGATGATGAATTACTTTATTATATTGGAAAGCAAATACTTCAAATTAAACATGATGGAGGTCTTCTTAATGAATATTACACCAGGAAATAAAATTGTTCTTGTTGGTACAGGTGCAGTTGGATCAAGTTATGCTTATGCACTAATAAATCAAGGTTTAAGCAATGAACTTGTTTTAGTAGATATTAATACGAAGAAAACGGAAGGAGAAGTAATGGACTTGAGTCATGGAGTTGTCTACGCTCCTAGTGCAATAAAAATTAAGCATGGAACTTATGAAGATTGTACCGATGCTGCATTAGTTGTTATCTGTGCCGGGGCGGCACAAAAGCCAGGTGAAACAAGACTAGACCTAGTTAATAAAAATGTAAAAATTTTCAAGTCCATGGTCGCATCTATTATGAATGCTGGTTTTAACGGAATTTTTATTGTTGCAACCAATCCTGTCGATATTTTGTCCTACGCGACATGGAAATTTTCCAATTTGCCAAAAGAACGAATTATTGGTACCGGTACGATATTAGATTCAGCTCGATTCCGCTACTTATTAAGCCAAACATTTGCAACTGCCCCTACAAGTGTTCATGGTTACATTATCGGAGAACATGGTGATTCCCAACTCCCTATTTGGAGTACAGCTAACATTTCAGGATCACTCATTGCAGAAAAACTATCCGAAGAACAAAAAACCGAAATCGCAGCCAAGGTTCGCAATGCAGCTTATGAAATTATTAGTTTAAAAGGAGCTACGTATTACGGCATTGGGATAGCATTAGCACGAATCACGAAGGCGATCTTAAATAATGAACAAGTTGTATTACCAATAGGAACTTTATTAGAGGGAGAACATGGTTACGAAGATGTATTTATTGGTGTTCCCTCTATTATCGATCGGACCGGTGTTAAGCGCGTCGCAGATTTTTCATTAGATCAAGATGAAAAGAAAAAATTCGCTAAATCAGTTGAAACATTAAAAGCAGTTCAAGCACGTATTTTCCCTTAATTTACCTGGTGAATAAACTTATTGAAACTTAAATGACAAGATTGGTTAAGCTTTCTACCGGTTGTACTTCTTCGTAAATCTAGAGATCTTGTAACGCAAGGAATCAACTTTATCTTTTCAAAGTAAAAAATAAAATAATTTAACATTTAATCCCCCAAACCTCATCCTTAACCAAACCATAACGGTTGGGAACACTATTTTGTTGAATAAAGGAATAATTTGTACGTTTATTTGCTCGTTTGTTTTCCCATAATGGTATTAGTTGTATACTTTTAAAGAGGGAAAAGGTTATGAGCAAACATAGAAGAAAACATAAACACAGATTTATCCTGTTCGGATCAGGTATCTTATTTGCAATAGGCATAGCATTTATTGCTGGCATCTACTTCATTAGCTTTCTGCTTGGCCCCCCACCATTATCACTTGACCAAAAAACGGTTCTATACAGTAGTAATGGGGAAGTCATTGGCAAAACAAGTGAATTAAATAACGAAGGATGGGTAAAGCTTGATGATATTGCAAATGACGCTGTACAAGCAACGCTTGCAATTGAAGATCAGCATTTTTACGATCATCATGGTTTTGACTTAAAGCGTATTTTTGGTGCAGTTATTGAAAATATAAAGTCTTTCTCGCTTAAAGAAGGTGCAAGTACATTAACACAACAATACGCACGAAACTTATACTTAACCCACGAAAAAACATGGTTGCGAAAAATAAAAGAGGCTTTCTTTACCATTCGTTTGGAAATGTTCTATTCGAAATCAGAGATACTAGAAGGCTATCTAAATACGATTTACTACGGTCATGGAGCATATGGGATTGAAGCTGCTAGTGAAGTATTTTTTAATAAATCAGCCAATGAACTTTCCTTGGCAGAATCTACTATGCTCGCAGGTATTCCTAAAGGCCCAACCTACTACTCTCCATTCAATAATGATACAAAGGCAAACCAACGGCAACACCATATTCTAAAAACAATGTTATCACAAAATAAAATTAGTTCAGCTGAGTATAAACAAGCTAAACAACAACGATTAACATATCGACAAACGAAAGAGCAAAAGCAAACGAATCCAGGTGCTTACTTTCAGGATTTCGCCATTCAGGAAGCAAGTAAAGTATTAAATCTGGATGCTGATGAAGTTCGATCGGGAGGATATCGGATTCACACTACATTAAACAAAGATCACCAGTTAAAACTTGAAAAAGAGCTAGGAACTACGATTGCTAATTCCAGCGAGATCCAAGCAAGTGGGCTCGCTATTGACCCACAAACCGGAGAAATCATCGCTATGATTGGTGGTCGTAACTATGATGAAAGTACCTTTAATCGAGCAATCCGTGCAAAGCGAATGCCTGGATCTGCCTTTAAACCATTTGTCTATTATACAGCATTGGAACATGGATATAATGCAACAACGATGTTAATGAGCAAACCAACTACATTTGAACTGTCCGGAGGTAAAGTATATCAACCAGGTAATTTTAATGGGTATTATGCAAATAAACCTATTTCACTTGCCCAGGCCTTAGCTCTTTCAGATAATATTTATGCCGTGAAGACCAATATGTATGTGGGTCCAGAAAATGTCGTTGATACAGCTAAACAATTTGGCTTTTCTAGTAAGCTTAGTCCGATTCCATCTTTAGCACTTGGAACAGAAGTTGTATCAATGAAGGAAATCGTTCGCGGTTATGGAATGATTGCAAATGGTGGGAAACAAGTAGATCCGTATGCGATCAAAAAAATTGTTAATCGAGAAGGTGAGACAATCTATGAACATCCGAACTACCCCCAAGAGCAAATTCTTGATAAAAAGAAGACATACATCCTAGCCCATTTGCTAACAGGAATGTTTGACCATGCTCTTGACGGCTATATGCAAGTGACAGGCTCTTCCATTATTGACCAACTCGACCGTACATATGCAGGAAAATCAGGGTCGACAGATTCCGATAGTTGGATGATTGGATTTAGCTCGTCTATTGTTACTGGTATTTGGGTAGGTTATGATGATAACAGAAAAATAGAGCAGGTAGAAGAAACAAGTTATGCCAAAGATATATGGGCTAATTTTATGGATGCCGCTCATCAAGATTTGCCAAAAAGCAGTTTGCCTATCCCTTCAGGAGTTATTGGTGTTCCCGTTGACCCTGCTACTGGACAACGTGCCACTCCTTATTGTTCATCAAGCAGGGTTATGTTTTTTGAAAAAGGAAGTGAACCGAAAGAATATTGTTCCCTTCACTTTCCGGAAGATTCACCAAATAAAACCGATCCAAAGCCTAAAGACAAAAGCATCTTGGAGAAAGTTTTTGACCTTTTCCATTAAAAAGGGATAAAAAGGGCCAACGGTCGGCTAATGTCTCAGGTGTCCTTAAAAAAACCGCGATGCGTCGCTGACCTAGTTACACGTATACAAGGCACTTAATAATTTTAACTACGTTGAATGAACTTCAACACTAAGATTTTATCCGTTCTAACGTACGAAGAAATTCAAAGCGCCCTTATTACCGGACTTTTTTAACAACTTCTCAACCCCTTACTAGGAAAAAGAGGCTGAATCCAGCTAGTCTGAATTCAGCCTCTTTTTTGTCCTAGTAATACATGAGTAAGCCCATGTGCCTATATTTTACAAACTTCCTTTACAAAGTACAAGGAAAAATCAATAGGTTCATAACAAAGTCACAAAATATTCATTTTTTATTAACTTCAAGAAAATAATTTCATACTAATAAAAAGTGTTTCTCGAAGTAAAGAATCCATATTACCTTTAGATAGTTTACTTTGGCAGAGCTGACTTTAATTCTTCTGAAGAATTGTTCCACATATCTTGATTAAACTCAACTAAAAAGTCCTTTAATAATTTTTTAGAATGATCGTCCATATGATCAACGACTACTTTTCCTTTTAGTGATTTTTCCATATGTGTCACATGCTCAGGCATTGATTTATATGCACGCTTATTCGGTTTGTCAACACGTAGCTCGCTTCCAGCCACACCAGCATAGTAAGGGCCGGTTTCGTTACGATCGATATTCACCCATACAATCCAATAAAGCTTACCATTAGGTACCTCACTTTTATCGGAGAAATACTTAACTCGACGTTCAATATCACTTCGCGCATGCATCGCTGCCATATCAACATATGCTTTATTCTCATTCGGATCAACGATTATGGAAGACATATTCTCTAAGCTGATAGAACCATAGCCGTAGCCGCTATGACCGTCTGTGGAATCATCTTTAATAATTGTAAATCTATTCTTTTTCTGATTCGAAGATTGATCGGAATTCATTTAACCCCTCCTTCTCCAATGTATGTGGTTTCCATTGTAGCATAGGTTTAACTTACTTAGCATGTACCCCGCATCCAAATACATACGAGTATGTATAACTACAAGAAGCGTGATGAAAACTCTCCACGACATAAAGGGTCTCTATATTCAAAGCTAGTAACAATGATATTCATGATGCCTACGTATACTTTCAATGGAACATTAGTGACGAATATCATTGATAAAGGCCAGTGCCTCTTGAATTTCTTCATCTGTATATTTTTGCTTTGGCTTGACTGTATAAACTTTAGCAATCGATTCTTCAAGTGGTAAGTCATCAAAGTAAAGAAGCGTAGCAACTAACTCTAAAAAACGGGAACTTTTTTCTTGCATCGCTTTTACTTGTGCAGAAAAATCAGGCATGTCCATTTTAAATTGTTCTAAAAAAGCTGCTCCATCTTCCGTAATTGTATAGTGATATTGATAATAATTGCTTTTTTCTTCCTTAGATTCCTTTATAAAACCTAGATTACATAATTCTTCCACGCGCAACGTTAACTCTTCTGAATAAGGACCATAAAAATGAAATGCGTATTTCTCCTCAAAAGGTATATTGCATTTTTGCAAAATATAAATCATCTTTTGCAGTTTTTTTCTGCCCGTTACTTCATTTGCTACCGAAAAAAATTGCATTAATTTTGCATGGTTAGTTAACATGTTTTACCTCTCCCTGACCAGATAATATTTCTTTCATCCGCGCCTTTTTCTGCTCATCCTCTAAGTTTTCTAAAAAATCATGAGGATAATAGAGCTTATGATCGGTTCGCTTCTTACCAGAAATTGCTTCCACAATATCGGACTCCCGTGATAATTCGCGTAACTCCCCATTTGGCATTAATAAATGAATTGGCAACCGTTCTTCCTCTTCACCAGGACGGTAAAAATCATATGGTAAATCAGAAGACGAATCGACAACTAAATAATAGGCCGGGTCTATATTTGTTTCTGTAAATAATTGATGCAGTTCCATCCAATCATTCATTTGTAAGTTGGGATTAAACTCAACATATTTAAATAAACGGCGATTCATAAAACGCTCACAAAGATCACGAAGGATAACATCATCTTCTTCTTGCCATAACTGAAAATAATAAGAGACAATACCTTCATCTAATTTTAAATAATCCTCAAGCTTCACATTCCCTGTAAAAAAAGATTCAAAATGAGTGGGCTTTAACTTGAATTCGTATGTTTTATCTTCATACAGTACTTTCGCACGCTGTAGTATTTTACACAGAATAACTTCCGCACTTCTTGTTACCGGATGAAAATAAACTTGCCAGTACATTTGATAACGGCTCATAATATAATCTTCAACAGCATGCATCCCTGTTGACTTAATGACTACTTGATCCTCCATTGGTCGCATAACTCGAAGAATTCGTTCCATATCAAAATGTCCATAGCTGACTCCGGTGAAATAGGCATCCCGTTGCAGGTAATCCATTCTGTCCGCATCAATTTGACTGGAGATTAAACTGACGACTAATTTATCACGGTATGTTTTAGCAATCACATCGGAAACATCTTGTGCAAATCCCTTTTCCACTCGCTCTAAAATAGCATTTACTTCTGTATTCCCTAAAATAATTTGTTGTGTAAAATACTCATGATCCAGTTTAAATACTTTTTCAAAGGAGTGGGAAAATGGACCATGACCTAAATCGTGTAATAAAGCCGCACATAAACAAAGAAGACGCTCCTCTTTATTCCAATGTGGACGCCCTTCAAAGTTCGATATGATTCTTCTGACAATTTCATAAACTCCAAGCGAGTGATTAAAACGACTATGTTCTGCACCATGAAATGTTAAATTTGTAGTGCCTAGCTGCTTTATTCTTCGCAATCGTTGAAACTCCGGGGTAGCAATTAAATCCCAAATCACCTTATCTCTTACATGAACATAACGGTGTACGGGATCTTTGAAAACCTTTTCCTCGTGGAGCTGCTCATCCTTATATGCCATGTCTGATTCATCCGTTTCTTTTCGACTATTTCTTTTTATTATATAATAGATAAGCCGAATAAAAAAGGATAAAGTGAAACTTCATTCAGTAGGAGTTTTCTTCCATCTCCTACTGAATGTTAGTACCACAAGGGTATGACCGAAAGGCCCTTGAACGAATCGGGCATTTAGGTGCCGTTTTCTCCCACTTAGACCCTTTTGTATCAACTCAAGGTCTTGAAGTGGGAGTCTTACGGCACCTTACATGCGGGATAAAGATAAAGAAAGTCAGGAGTTGCTTATGAAAAATTGGAAAGACATTATCGCACATGACACCATTCGCTATTTAGACCATACATCGCTGCAAACGTTTCATCATGAACCTTACACAGCGCTACATTCTTTTGCTATTGACGATGCATTAGCACTTTCAGTTAGTAACCGGCTTTCTCCTCCGATCATCCGCCTTTGGGTGCATGAGAATACAATTGTATTGGGGATTCCTGATGGTAAGCTCCCTTTTGTCAAAGAAGGTGTTGATCTATTACGTAAGGCTGGTTTTGATGTCGTCATTCGTAATTCTGGGGGACTTGCAGTGGCGTTGGATCATGGTGTACTAAATATATCCTTTATTTTGCCCGGAGTAAAGGAACTGTCGATTCATGATGGCTATGAAGCAATGGTGAGCTTTATACAGTATCTATTAAGGGATTTAACTGATGAAATTAAGGCTTATGAAATCGTTCATTCCTATTGTCCGGGTGATTATGATTTAAGTATTAACGGAAAGAAATTTGCCGGAATTTCTCAGCGGCGGGTAAAAGATGGTGCCGCGGTGCAAATTTATCTCGATGTAGAAGGAAATAGCTATAAACGAGCTAGTCTTATTCGGGATTTCTACGCCATCAGTAAAAAGGGAGAAGCAACTAAATTTTCCTATCCACAAGTCGATCCTCATGTGATGTGCTCTTTATCTCAATTACTAGACACTCCTTTAACGATTGCGGATATGAAGAAACGTGTCATAACAGCATTAGAAGAAGCAAATCAACAAGTGGTAAAATCATCTTTCAGCGAATCAGAATATCGAGACTATACAAAAAGACTAGCACAAATGAAGAAACGAAATGAACATATCCATAGATAATTATTGTATTAGGAAAAGGAACTCTCATAAAAAGTACCCTGTAGTTAAACTTCGTGAATAAGTTCACTATAGGGTACAAAATTATTTATCTTCCTGATTATTATTAAGCTTGAGCAGCTGTAATTAGTGCTAAATTATAAACATCCTCTGCATCACATCCGCGTGATAAATCATTTACCGGCTTGTTTAAACCTTGTAAAATTGGCCCTACTGCTTCAAAGTTCCCTAATCGTTGAGCAATTTTATAACCTATATTCCCTGCTTCAAGGCTTGGGAAAATAAATACATTCGCATCTCCTTGCAGTACAGCCCCTGGAGCTTTTTGCTTTGCAACGCTTGGTACGAACGCAGCATCAAATTGAAACTCACCATCGATCACAAGTGACGGATTTTTTTCCTTCGCTAATTTTAGTGCTTCTACTACCCGTTCCGTTTCTTCAGATTTTGCTGAACCCTTCGTCGAGAAGCTTAACATAGCAACACGTGGCTGGATACCAAATAGCTTCGCTGTTTCCGCACTTTCCACTGCTATTTCCGCAAGATCTTGACTATCGGGAGTTATGTTGATCGCACAATCAGCAAAGACATACTTTTCTTCGCCGCGAACCATAACAAAAACACCGGATGTTTTCTTAACTCCTTCTTTTGTTTTAATAATTTGCAGTGCTGGCCTTACCGTATCTGCAGTAGAATGAGCTGCACCACTTACAAGACCATCTGCTTGATTCATATAAACAAGCATGGTGCCAAAATAATTCTCATCTAAAAGTATCTTTTCCGCATCTTCTTTGGTTGCTTTTCCTTTACGGCGCTCCACAAATGTTTCAACCATTAAATCAAACTCCGCGAATTCTTTTGGATCCATTATTTTGCAACGAGTAATATCTACACCTGCTTCTTCTGCCTTCTGTTTTACGCTTGACTTTTCTCCAATTAGAATTGGCAGTAAGACATCTTCAGCAGCAAGTTTACTCGCAGCAGTCAATATACGTTGATCTGTCCCTTCCGGAAAGACAATAGATTTGGGTTGGTCAATCACTTTTTCTTTCATTTGCTCAAATAATTCACTCACTTTTTCTAAACCTCCTAAATGGTTATATTTAAATAGTAGATGATTTTGTGTTTAAATTAAAGCATTTCCTCCCTGGCATCCGTCTTTTTTTGACAGTATCATGACAATTATATATCCATTATCCATTTTAAAGCCTATATCATGATTAGCTTGCCCGAATTATGCTATAGTAAAAGCAGATTTGCATTTTAGTAACCGCTCAAAGTGCTGTTTTTAAAATTAGGGTAATAAGAGAAATAAGTTAACGCGAAATTCGATGTGTCATTTTACCCGTCGCTTTTGCGCAACCGCTTAAAAGAAACAAATTATTAATTAAAGGGGAGATTACGATGGTAGAGCCAGTAGAAACAATGGATGGCTGGTACAGCCTGCACGATTTCCGAACAATTGATTGGACTTCATGGAAATTAGCCAGTGAAGAAGAACGAAAGGAAGCAATCACCGATATCCAGCAATTATTAGCTAAATGGGATGAAACAGAAGAAGCTAAAAACGGAAGTCACGTTCTCTATAACATTATTGGACAAAAAGCAGATTTAATGTTTATGTTTCTCCGACCAACTACGAATGAATTAGCTGCTATTGAAACAGCAATTAATAAATCGAAAATGGGTGAGTTTTTAATTCCTGCCCATTCTTACTTTTCTGTAGTAGAATTATCAAAATATCGTCCTTATAAGGAAGAACATCCAGAGCTTATTCCTGAGGTAGCAAAACGTCTAAGACCGATTTTGCCAAAATGGGAACATATATGCTTCTACCCAATGGATAGACGGCGTTATGGAGATGAGAACTGGTACACATTAGAAAAAGATGTTCGTGCGAAGCTGCTATATGAACATAGCATGACTGGACGAAAATATGCTGGAAAAGTTTCGCAAATTATTACCGGTTCGATTGGGTTTGATGATTGGGAATGGGGCGTAACATTATTTGCCCATGATCCACTACAATTCAAGAAGATTGTTTATGAAATGCGATTTGATGAAGTAAGCTCTAAATATGGTGAGTTTGGTGAATTTTTTGTAGGGAATTATCTTTCCAACCAAGATATTGTATCCTTTCTTGAAATATAGTTATTTAAATATGAAAACCTATTGGTAACTAAAAAACGCCTATTATGTGGTAACCATCACATAACAAGGCGTTTTTCTTATCATATACGGGAATAAAAGGGGTCATAGCGCGGAGAAGTGTAAAACGGAGGTCGTCTTCCAATAACAGGCATGAGCCAACTCTCATTAATATATTTCATTCGTACTTTCTTCTGTGTTCCTCCAATTAATAACCAAACCACTTCACTGTTAAATACAACGTCCAATTACACAATCCCTCCTTTCTTTCATTGTACGTTATTTATTTAAAAATGAAGCATGGACACTTAGCTTCAATTATTTTTCACATCCGCGGACGCCTATACATACATTAATGACACAAGAAGAAAAAAGAAAAGAGGCTATATTATGATGAAAAAAGACAGACCCCATCATCAACTTTCTCCTGAACAACATTTACATGAAATTCATCAGCTCCAGCATTGGTTTGAAAAAAATAAACAAACATATCCATATCCAATGTATCCGAATTATGGTAAAATCACACGCTATGAAGAAATACCTTTAAGTAATCCGGAGCAACGTCAGTTAATTCAACCTGGTCAAGAAGAATTCATGGTACCTAAACCGATTATTGAGAACCCCAATTATCAGGGAAGTGGTAAACTGGACAACAAAGTAGCTTTAATTACTGGTGGGGATAGCGGGATTGGTGCTGCTGTAGCTATTGCCTTTGCTAAAGAAGGGGCAAATGTTGCAATTGCTTACTTGAACGAACACAACGATGCCAACCGAACGAAGCAACGAATAGAAGCACATGGTCAATCTTGCCTGCTACTTCCAGGGGATTTAGGTGAGAAACAACAATGTAAGCGAATAGTAGAAAAAACGATCAATACATTCGGTCAATTAGACATACTTTGTAATAATGTCGGGATACAATTTCAGCAAAATGACCTGCTCGATATTACTGACGAACAATTTGACCATACCTTTAAAGTTAACATTTATTCACATTTTTATACAACAAAAGCAGCCCTGCCATACTTAACAGCAGGAAGCTCTATTATAGGTACTACATCGGTCGTTACGTATAAAGGTGAACCATTATTAATCGACTATTCAGCAACTAAAGGAGCAATCGTCGGATGGACCAGATCATTGGCAAAAAGCTTGGTTGAACGAGGAATTCGCGTTAATGCTGTGGCACCGGGAAAAATTTGGACACCATTAATTCCAGCAAGTTTTTCTGCAGATTTAAATGCATTACATGGATCCAACTTATATCAACGCATAGGACAGCCATTCGAACTTGCACCAACATATGTGTACCTTGCATCTGATGATTCACGATTTGTTACTGGCCAAGTTTTACATGTTGATGCAGGAGAATCGACACACTCCTAACCCAATCCCTGTTGATACTAAAACTAGATTAAAAACTGAAGCCAGTTTTAATTCAGGCAAAAGCTTTTTGAAAAATTTTTCTGCCTGAATTTTTTATTACACATATTCCTAACCAGTTTTTCATACATATACTAATGCAACCAGATTAGACAGAAATGAGGAATGCAAATGGCGCTTGTAGCACATACCGAAAAAGATATAGAGTTATTAGCAAGACTAATGCGAGCGGAAGCAGAAGGTGATGGTCAATTAGGGATGTTAATGGTTGGAAATACCGGAATTAACCGAGTGATTGCTAATTGTCTAGATTTTATTGGAATAACAACAATTAGCGATATGGTATATCAAAGCCCAGGGGGGTTTGAAGCAACCCAAAAAGGTTATTTTTATCAGCGAGCAAGAGAACAGGAAAAGCGCTTAGCACGAAGAGTTATTCAAGGTGAACGGCAACACCCTGCCACAAATTCCTTATGGTTTTTTGAGCCTGAAGGAAGCTGTCCTGCTCAATGGTATGGACAGTGGAATTCGGGACGCTATAAATCACATTGCTTTTTCGTCCCTTTAGAATCCGAATGTCCGAACGTTTACTGGTAACGTACTAGTTTAAACTTAAATAAGGAGGTTTTTATATGACCAAAGTTCAAAAGAATAATAACCAAGAAATTTCTCACCAGCCTTATCCTTACTATTATTATCCAACAGCTTCACCTGCTTATTATCCTATGTACCCGATACGGCAACAACCAACCAATCAACCTTATCAACAATCACAAACACAACCGTACCCACCTGCATCAGGTAGTACCATTCAGAACCAACCCATGCTGCCTGAGCAACAATCCTACATTGAAAATATTTTACGTTTAAATCGCGGTAAAGAAGCAACTGTCTATATGACGTTTGAAAATAATGAGCAGTGGAATGCTAAAGTATTTCATGGAATTATTGAAGCAGCAGGTCGGGACCATATTGTACTTAGCGATCCTCAAACAGGAAAGAGATACTTATTACTTATGGTATATCTTGATTATATTGTCTTTGATGAAGAGTTAACCTATGCTTATCCCTATGCAAACGCAACTTATTCACCACGTTAGCTAAACAAAGATGGCACAATAGAAAGACTCGACTGCAAGCATGGCTTACAATGATTCTAATTAAAACGATGTCAGAGATAGACTCATTTTTTGCTAAGGAAACAGCTTTAGACGCCAGTATCTCCCACTTCGGCCTATTGTATTCCCTATCACTCTTGAAGTGGGAATCTTACGGCACTTAGATGTAGGGTAAATACCTACTTTGAAGTAACAGCTTGAAGCGCTCATAAAACAGCGTACAAATTAGAATCTTCTGACAGGAGGAAGGGCAACTTCATTCAAGGAGTTCTCTCCTTGAAAAAGAAGAACACTTTTTCTCTCGTGCCAGGAAGGAGATCGAAGTTTGCTAGCAGCGTGAACGCTTGAGTTAGATGAAGCTACTTTAAAAACAGGAATCTGCCAGTACTACGGATATCGTTTCCTAAACAAGAACAAATATAATTTCCTAGACGAAAAATAAGGGATGACACGGGCAATATCCCCTGTGTCATCCCTCCTCAGTTTAATCGATTGTAATAGAGGTTTGATAGAGAGGCTGATACGATG
This sequence comes from Virgibacillus proomii, assembly GCF_900162615.1. NCBI lineage: Bacteria > Bacillati > Bacillota > Bacilli > Caryophanales > Bacillaceae > Virgibacillus > Virgibacillus proomii. The sequence continues at coordinate 726,957 of NZ_FUFN01000009.1, forward strand.
AAACGAAGTTATGAAAAATTCATTCTTATGGAGACCGTATCATTATTTGGAGCTGTCATCCTTGGGTTAATTGCCCTCATAAATGGGTATACGCTCCTTATCATCATTTGCCTTTTACTAATTGCAGCGAGCCTCGCTTTTGACATATTCATTCAATTACAAGTATTTATTATGCAACCATTCTACATCATCAAACAAGCAGTACGAGCACTGCTGCTTATTTTATTTGCAGTAGCTTTAATGTTCCAGTTTTAATTATGTCATCATACATATTTTAAGATAAATAGCCCTAAAAGCACCCAGCCAATAAGAAATGCAACTCCCCCAAATGGTGTAATCATCGCAAAGGTTTTAATAGCAGTGGTCGAATAGATGTATAAACTTCCTGAAAATAAAACAATACCAATTAAAAACATCCAACCTGCCCACATAACTCCATTGCTGTTTACTTTCATCATGATTAGCCCGGTTACGAATAATGCCATCGTATGAAACATCTGATAAGTTACGGCCTTCTCCCAAGTGGCAATGGCACTTGTAGACAGTTTTCCTTCTAAGCCGTGCGCACCAAATGCCCCTAAGGCAACTGCTAAAAAACCATTTATAACTCCTAAAAGTAAAAATACCTTCATGTTTGAACTTCCCCCTCTTTATTAGAAAAACTTGGCTTGACGCCAAGTCTTTATGGCGAAAGCAATCGTTTTTCTTATACGATAAAGCCTAAAGTCTTATACTTTCCTATCGTGTTAAAAATCAAAAATAGAGTCTCCATTCGCATCATCATGATCAAGCTTTGATGAATTACCTGAATCTTGATGTTGTTGCTGGATTACTTTACTATCATCCCGTTCTCCGATCATTGCTTTTAGCTCAAGCTGTGAAATGGTGTGTTCATCCGTCTGATTTACTGTTTTTGGTTGCTCCTCAAGTAGCAAATCACATAACAAACGAACATGACTAATATGTTTAGTTATTTCGATTGTATTTTCAGGATCAGCTTTCGCTTTATTTAATTCAGTTATCATTTTATTTATTATTGTTGCATTAGCTACTGCCATAGCCTATCTTCCTTCCTTAAAATACCTAGTTTCATTATATTAGGAGTTCAAGTAGAAAACAAACAGTTTCCCTTGAGCTATGAAATAGATAAAGTGGAACTTCATTCAGTATAGCTTTTTATTTATTCCCTACTGATAAATAGGAACAAAAAATCTCAAGCGTCCTTGAACATCCTCGAACAAAAGATCTTAAAGCGCTCGGTTAGCGACATACAAATGACAGAAACTCTGATAGGATAAAGTGAAATTTCATTCAAGTACTTATCTCCTTGAATGTTAATGTTATCTCCTACTTACTTCTTCGTCTTCTCTATAACTTGAAATGGGGTCTTACGGGCACCTTATATGTGTAAAAAGAAAAACATGCCTCTAAAACGGGGTATGCCTATGCCTGAGCGGCAAGCCCGCTTTTAGTTGATCTTCCTTTAGATTCAAGCCAATGTTGACTTATCGCAACAAGAAAATCGAAATTTGCTAGTCGCTCAAGTGCTACCTTTAAAGAAACTATCCACCATATAAAAATAGATAGATTTTCCTAGACAAATAAAAAGTCCTGTAATGGCAGGACCTTGTGTTTCTTTCCATATTCGATTTTCAGTTTACCCTATCAACTCAGGTAGAGACATTCCTTCAGATGTTCCATTTTTTATCTTGTCTATGCATTTAACATTTTCTTGGGTAACTCCTCTAAATATCGACTATACACCCATTGCAAAAAAACTACTTCATTATCTTGTAATTGCCTGCCTAACTTTTCTTCGGTTTCCTGACAGATTTGTAAAAAGGTTACCATACGCTTGAAATTCCCCCTATTGGAGCTGATATTTCCTTCCATTGTATCGCTGTTTAGAGTGAAGCGCAATAACTTTCTGGTCAAAAGGCAGAATTTACAGATAACTACTCGTTTTGACAAAATAGACGCTAACTTAACCGACAGATTTTTTGTAAAGATTACAACTTATCTACTATCTTTTCTATTGTTTGACAACCTATAACAAATAAAGTAAATAGACAATTAAAATAATAAACACCCAAACGGCTATCAACAAAACGCCAGTAATAAGAAAAAATAGTAACAAGCAAGATACTTTTGTAAAATCAGCTACAATTATACTCTACCCTACTTCACGAAGGAGTAAAACATAGTGTTTTTTACTACTTGTTAGCAAAATGAAGACATTCAGTAGAATGTATGCATGAGATATCAGAACTGGCTAGAAACAAGTCTAAACAAAGGAATTGGAAGTGTCATTTTTAACCCGACTTTTTAAACAACCTCTCTAAAAAATATGGTTAACACAAAAATTTTCAATACTAAGTGGCTGCATCATTTTCCTTAAGATCTGCTTACTTTCATAAATAGAAAACTTGGGCAAGCGTTAATCCCTGGCAGAGAACGAATTGCGTGTAACAGGTAAAAAACTTTAGGTATTGAACTATATTTCTTGCGATATAAAAAAGACAGACCACCTAAGGTAATCTGCCTTTTTTACGATCTATTTTTCTTCCAGTTTGCTTTCTAATTCTGTAATTCTTGCACGAAGTTCATTGATATCTTCTTTCGTAGCTAAGCCAATCTCTTGTGCAAATTTCTTCATTTGTTCATATTGTTGTGCTTGCCATTCACCTTTTTTTGTTTCACCTTTTTCAATAAACTGCTGCAAGACGGCTTTTGCCTGTTCCTGTGTCAATTCATTCTTGTCTACTAATTGTTTCACTTTACTTTCAAATTTCTCTTTACTTGTAACTGCTGCACCTAAGCCAAGTAAAAATCCTTTTTTTAATAAGTCATTCATAATTTACACCTCCTTTACCATAAAGATTGAATCATCTTATAATGCTTTCTAATTACTATGATTAACATAACGGCGAAAACACTTGCACTAACTAGTCCAATGAGCGCCATTAGTTGCAAACCTACATAAAATCCTACACTCATACAGCCTAAAGTGACCAATAAAAATGTCACATTTAAAACCTCAAGGATGATAAAATAATGATGCTTTTGTTGGCGTTGTTGTTTTTGTTTTTCCCACTGTCGCTGTTTCTCCCCATTTTCCAACCAGTTTAACACTGCCTGTGGATAAGATAAAATAGGTTTAATAGTATCCTTTACATAATCCGTATACATGGACTCAGCAAATCGTTTACCACCAAACCATTGTTTAAACTTCGGGGTCGCCCATTTTTGGAGATCAACCTCTGGGTAAATTGCAATTAATATGCCAATTACAATCGAAATAGCCCGTCCTAAATAAGCATATTCTGCTGAAAGCTGGATAGGTTGTTCATGAAGAATAAGACGAATATCTTCTTTCAATTGCTCAATAATATGTGTATCCTGCATATTCACTGTACCAGTTTGGTACATTTCAACCGTTTCACGAATAATTCGTTTTAATTTCTTTCGATCCGCATTTGGCAAAATAAAATTCATTTCATCTAATGTTTGAATCACTTTATCATAGTCATCAACAATAATGCTATGAATCAGTTGTTTAAAATAATGGCTATCCTGTTTACGCACCTCTCCAATCATACCAAAATCAATAATCACCACCGTGCCATCTGTGCGAATCAAAATATTTCCTGCGTGTGGATCAGCATGGAATTTACCCGACTGTAAAAATTGTTCCAAGTAAAAATCAAATACAGTTTTAGCTATTCGCTGCGGATCAATCTGATGTTGATTCATAAAGGACAGATCCGTTATTTTTGCTCCTTCTATCCATTCCATCACTAGTATTTTTCTCGTACATAACTCCTCTACATAGAACGGAATATGTATCGAAGTATTGTCTTTAAACCGCTCTTGAAAATAAAGAGCGTTTGACAATTCTTGTTCAAAGTTAAGTTCTCGATTCATCACCGTAACAAGCTCTCGGTATAATGACGGTAAATCAGCCTTCTTTCCAAACGTAGTAAGCGTTTCAATTAACCAAAATACAATCCGTAATGCTTTAAAATCCTTGTGAAACACATCACTAATTCGGTGGCGCTGAACCTTTATGGCTACCACTGTTTTTCCATCCTTTAATGTTGCCCGATATACTTCACCAATGGAAGCTGAGGCAATCGAAGGGGTTTGAATTTCCTCTACAACATCGTAGATAGAAGTACCCCATTCTTCTTCCAAAATACTTCGAGCATACGAATAAGGCATTGCAGGTACACGGTCAACAAGCTCGCTAAGCTCTTTAATAAATGCATCTGGCATAAAATCAGTCCGCGTACTAAGAAACTGACCTACCTTAATTAATACTCCTCCTAATTTTCCAGCCTTCTCACGATATTCCGTTGCCATCTTCGTAACGAGACAATTCCATTTTGCAACTGTCTGATCGTCCCATATACGGTTTTTAAAATGGAACACATAAATTTGCATAATAAATTTTAGTGTCATCCATACCATCACCGTACAGCGATAGCCTAAATTATATTTTAAACGCTTATTCACCATTGAACACCTCATTATATGTATACCCTATTATAAACTAAACTAAAATGCTTACGATATAAATTAACGATAACCCTATTTCACAAAACGAGCAACGCAAAAGGAAAAATCGCTTTTAATTATAGGTAACAATTAAGAAATTCCAGTTAATTTTAAATTAATCATTGGATAATCATTCATTTTCACTTATAATAATTAATGAACATTTAAACGTTGGGGGCTCTTATGAAAAACAATCAATATTCACTTATAGATCATTTAAAATTTATTGTACCATCTCTTGTAGGTGTTTTTTTATTTATGTTACCAATAAAAACAGAAGCTGGGTTAACAATTCCGATTGCTATCCTAGCCGAAAGTGTACAAACACTTTTGAATGATAGAATATCAGAGATCATGATGATCATCATTGTCATTACTGCAGTAATGACGGTTATCGCTAGAATTGTCGGCCAAGAAAAGTTTGCTGTCACACCGTTTTTTCAGCAGCTATTTTGCGTCAATACGTTTTGGACGATAACCCGAATCGTTGCTGCCATCTTTGCAATAATGGTATTTTTTCGAATTGGACCAGAATTTATCCATGGAGCAAGTACTGGGCAAATGCTGCTAGGAGATTTGTTACATGTTTTATTTGCTGTCTTCCTTTTTGCCGGGTTATTCTTACCACTTCTTATGAATTTTGGTTTGCTGGAGTTATTTGGAACGATTATGACAAAAGTAATGCGACCATTATTTCGTCTCCCCGGTCGATCGTCCATTGATTCTTTAGCGTCATGGATTGGAGATGGAACAATCGGTGTATTAATCACCAGCAAACAATACGAAAATGGTTATTATACTAAACGAGAGGCTGCCGTTATTGGCACCACTTTTTCCGTTGTTTCGATCACCTTTTCGTTAGTAATTATTGGAGAAGTTGGTCTTAAGCATATGTTCGTACCGTTTTATGGTACTGTTTTAGCAGCTGGCTTTATCGCTGCCTTAATTATGCCACGTATCCCTCCACTTTCCAAAAAAGAAGATACGTATATTCATGAAAAAACAGAAAAAATATCTGAAAGCGTACCAAATGGAGAAAATATACTAACGTACAGTTACAAACAAGCTCTCGATCGGGCAAAAAAAGAAAAAAGTGTATATCAATTCTTAAAAGAGGGCGGACAAAACATTTTAGATATGTGGATGGGTGTTGCTCCCGTTGTCATGGCATTTGGCTTAATAGCATTAATTATTGCCGAAACAACCCCATTATTTCAATGGTTGGGGCTACCTTTTGTCCCTCTGTTAGAGCTGTTGCAAATCCCATCTGCTAAGGAAGCATCAGAAACGATCTTGATTGGCTTTGCTGACATGTTTTTACCTTCTATTTTAGCTTCTTCCATTGAAGAAGAAATAACTCGGTTTATTATCGCTGCCTTATCGGTTACTCAATTAATTTATATGTCAGAGGTAGGCGGATTATTATTAGGTTCAAAAGTCCCTGTATCCTTTAAAGATCTTACTGTTATTTTTCTATTACGGACGTTGATTACTTTACCAGTAATTACATTGATCGCTCACCTTATCTTTTAAGAAAAACGAACAGTCACCTGTGTCATGAGCTTGGCGATAACTTAGTTGCTGAACAATTAAAACCATCCGATGACGGATTCACTTCTACACTAAATTTCTTATACGCATAAGGACAATAGTTAGAAGCGCTGGGTGCTGGCGGACAAACGGAAGAGCTTTGAACAAGGAAAAAGTAGAACTTCATTCAAGGAGTGTTTTTTCCTTAAAAAACCGCGATGTATCGCTATCGTAGCTTTCCATGTCCTTGAAACAGTAAATCCAAGGCTACGTTCTCAGGCCTATTAAATAACGAAAAAACAGCCAGAATAAACGTAGCTGGCTGTTTTTATATATTTATATGCTGTTATTTTTGACTGTTCTCATTAGCAACTTGTTGATACATGTTTTTGAGAATCGATGCCTTCCCTTCAACAATCGGCTGCCAAGTTCCTTGGACTGGTCGACTGGATAATAGCAGTACAATGAGCAAAGACAGAATAGCTAAGCCGATAAAGTCGAGAAATCCGTTCACTTCAAACAAGTCTACCTGACGGAAAAATTGAATGAAGAAACCATGTAACAAATAGACATATAATGTTCTTGTTCCAAGTGCAGTCCATCTGAATCTTTTTGTTGGTACCCATGCCAGTACACTTGCTACCATAATAACCGCAGTTATATAAACAAGTAATCTGGCTAACCCGCCAAACTCAGCCATATTCAAATCGGCATATGATTTAGAAGCAAGCAGCCAGCCGGAATTAAATTCAGGTAAAGAATAAATAGTAACAGCAATGCCGCCCATCACAATAAGCGAGGCAACTTTCACCCCTATATTTTTGATTACCATCACTTGTTTTTCCGTTAATAAATAGCCTATTAAGAAAAACGGGAAGAATACAAATGTTCGCGACAAGCTAAACGTATGGCCGATTTCACCAAAATATCCTACTAGCAATCCAATCTGCACAGAAATGATAACGCTTAAGAACGGAGGAATTTTTTTAAACCAGTATAAGAGGATATGCCAACAAAACAGACTGAATAAAAACCACAATGACCAATGTGGGCTAAATAAATCCGTCTGCCAGTCTGATTTTCCGATTAAAAAATAGTATCCTGTATATAACGCTTGAAAAATTACGTATGGCAGCAGTAGTTTTTTCATTAATTTTAATACATAATTCATATTTCCTGCCCCTTTGGCAAAAAAGCCTGATAAAAAAATAAATGCAGGCATATGAAACGTATAAATCCAAAGGTAAAGAGTATTAATATTTTTTGATCCATCCGTAAGCGGCTGTATCATATGTCCAAACACAACTAAAAAGATCAGGATTACTTTAGCATTATCAAAAAAGGAATTCCTTTCCATTGATATATCCCATCCTTCTCTATAATAAAATCTCCTAAAAACTTGTGAATTAATAAAGTGTGCACTATATACTTTACCCCTTTTCATATGTTTTTGCATGGTTTAACGCTTGATTTCATACACTTGTTAGCAGTTTGTAACCAAGCTGAAAAATAATCATTTCTATGTAATCCTGAATATGAAAATAGTCTCTAATCAATAGAGACTATTTTCTAAAAAACGGGAATAATGAAAAGCATTCTAGTTATTCTCATATACGTGTTCAAAAATGCGCAAAAAAGGCTTTATAGTGACAACAATTTTTGCGAGCAGAAGATTGCGCATCTTCTAACTAGCCACTGGATACAAGCCATGAAAAAAATCTGTGTTATTTTTACTTCTTTTTTTGAATCAGATTGTTCAAAAAGTGCACTAAAAATGACACGTCGAATTTCTTCGTACGTTAGAACGGATAAAATTTTAGCGTTGAAGTTTCATTCAACGTAGTTAAAAATTTTTAGGTTCTAATATAAGTACAACTAGGCTATCGTCTGCGCTTCACTTACTGCTAAGCCAAGTTTTCTTTATCGGCTTGTTTCTCCGTTCCTTAAAGAAGGATATCCCTTTTCCTGCGTGAAAGTTGTTTCGAGGAAGCTTCACTAGTGCTCATGTATCTGTACTGCATACACTCTAGCTACTCGACACTTCTCCGCCTCGAACTTCTCGGTTTTCTTGAAGACGCACTTACAGATAAATTAAGCTTCTATCCACTTAAAACTTAACCTTTCTAAATATGATTAGTTAACTTCAGTTTATTCCTTTAAGAAGTTTCTATTTTTTTCTTTTTTACTTTTTTTGGTTGCTTTAATTGTTGAGGTTGGTTTGCCTTTGGCTGATCCTGCTTTGCTCGTTCTAAAGAAGCTTGTAAAGCATCCATTAAATTTGTTGCGACACCAGTTGCAGGTTTATCCTTTGCGGTTGCCGTTTGATCCTGCTGTTTCTTTTGTTCAATCAAATGAAGCAGCGATCTACGATATTCATCTTGATATTTTTCCGGATTAAATTCAGTTGTTAACTGATCAATTAGCATTTTTGCCGTATCTAGTTCCTGTTTATTCATCTCAATCTCTTTAGGAACATTAGGGACATCGCTTACATTGCGAACTTCATCCGGATAATGAATGGTTTCTACGACTAGTGTATTCTTGTACACACGGATTACAGCAAGCTGTTCTTTTGAACGAATCATCATTTTAGCAATTCCTATTTTTCCTGTGTCCAGTAAAGCACTTCGTAAAAGACCGTATGCTTTGCTCCCTCCTTCATTTGGAGAAAGGTAATAGCTTTTTTCATAATAAATCGGGTCAATTTCTTTAAGTTGAACAAAGTCAATGATTTCAACTGCTTTATCTCCCTGCTCCTGTCTTAAAGCTTGTAATTCCTCATCATCTAATACAACAAACTTATTTTTTGCATATTCATATGCTTTAACAATTTCATTATTTTCGACTGGACGTTCACAAACCGGGCATTTCCGCTCATATTCAATTGGTGACTGACATTCTTTATGCAATTGCCTTAGTTTAATATCTTTATTTTCTGTGGCAGCATGCATTTTTACAGGTATATTGACTAACCCAAAACTTATCGTTCCTTTCCACATCGTATGCACACTAATCCCTCCTTACTGGTAGTTTGACACAAGTAGGTCATTTTATCCTTCTATGGTTAATTTCTTTTTGAACAGCTCATACTAAGAACAAAGCCAGAAGTGCTCGATTAGCGGCGTACAAATAGCGGAACGAGATAGAATGTAACTTCATTCAAGGAGTGCTTTTTTCCTTTTGAAAAAGAAGAACGCTGTTTCTGCGGCGATGTGTCGCTACCATCGTTTTCCATATCCCGTCAACCCAAACGCATCAGGAGTTTAGGAGCCGCTTCTCTCAGAAAGGTCTTCAAAATAATAAAGAAATTTTTCAAATGAAGAAATACGGCTTTTCAGCCAAAGTTGCCTTTATGTAAGAAGATGATCGAGGTTTCCTACAGCTGGAGTTGATAGCTAGGCGTGATGTTTTTAAAAAGATATCCACTACGTAAAGCGAGTATAGTTTCCTATTGAAGCCCCGCGAAATTTGCCCTCTGTCGTCTTTACAATAACCTCTATACAAATATAAAAAGAGAATGGAGCGAAAAAAAATGGACGTAATGAAACCGATTTCCAGTTCTGAAATTCCCTTGGGGAACGAGTGGTTATATGAAGTTAAATATGATGGCTACCGATGCATCTTACGTTGGTCCAAAGATAATCTGCAATTACTTAGTAAAAACAAAACGGATTTAACTGATAAATTTCCCGAAATCATAGAATATTGTAAATCACAACAAGCCCAACTGCAACAGCATCTGCCTTTAACCATTGACGGTGAATTAGTCGTATTAAATAATTCTTATCAAGCTAATTTTTCCTGGATACAAAAGCGTGCAAGAATGCATCATATGGATTCCATTCAAGCAGCGGCAATGAAGCGGCCAGCTAGCTTTATGGCATTTGATTTAATCTTGTTTCAGGGGAAGCCAATGACAAATCAAACACTCGAACAACGAAAAACTCTATTACAACAAGTTTTTGCACAAATAAATACGGATAAACTTTGCTATGTCACTCACTCTTTTAATGCAGAGGAGTTATGGAATACGGTTTATACTTATCTAGGTGAAGGGATTGTTGCAAAACGAAAGAAAAGTACATACAAACAGGGAAGAAGTCATCAGGATTGGTTTAAAATAAAAAACTGGCGAGAAATATCCGGAGTTTTAACGACTTTTGATGAAAGTAATCACTATTTTCATGTGGCTGTATTTAAAAATGATGAAACAATTGGAATCGGAAAATGTAAGCATGGTCTAAATCAGGAAACATTTCAAGCACTACAACAGCTGTTTAAAACGGAAGGAAAAAAGCAACATAACCTCTATCATTTACCACCTGCCATTTGTGCATCAATATATAGTCTTGATTTATACGAGCAAGAGCTGCGCGAACCGGAGTTTAAAGAATTGCTTCCAGACGCCTTAGTAAAAGATATGACCTGGGAGCAGTTACAGTTATCACTCGCAATGCTTCCAGAATCTGTAGAATTAGCAAATACCGACAAGCTGTTCTGGCCTGCCCCAAATTATACAAAAGGAGATTTAATCGTCTACATTAGGGAAATCGCGCCTTATATCCTTCCCTTTTTACAAGAACGTGCCCTCACTATTATCCGTGCCCCTGAAGGAGTAGAGGGTGAGACTTTTTTTCAAAAGCATTTACCTGATTATGCACCTGCATTTATACCAAGACGTTCTGTTCAGGAAGGAAAAAGCCTTATTCTCTGTGAAAATATCGAAGCACTAGTATGGTATGCCAATCATGGTACGATTGAATTTCACACCCCTTTTCAAACAATGAACACTAGCACCCCGGAAGAGATTGTATTTGATTTAGACCCGCCCAATCGAGATAGCTTTTATTTGGCAATCAAAGCTGCTAATTTGCTAAAGCATTTACTAGATGAACTGAGTCTCAAATCATTTGTAAAAACTTCTGGAAATAAAGGGCTCCAAGTATATATTCCAATTCCATCGGGAAGTATGAGCTATGAACAAACTGCTGTATTTACAAAAGCAATCGCATGGACAATGGAAAGTGCATATCCTAATTTATTTACAACCGAGCGAATGAAACGTAAGCGTGGAGACCGACTATACATTGATTTTGTCCAACATGGAAAAGGGAAAACGATTATTGCTCCCTATTCGCCGCGAAAAACTCCAGAAGGTACTGTTGCTACACCTCTATTTTGGCATGAAGTAACAGATGAATTATCTCCTCTGAATTTTACAATAAAAAATGTGCTGGAGCTCATTAACAAAAGAAGTTGTCCCATGCAATTTTATCAAGACGTAAAGGAAAAACAGCAGCTTGATCCTGTTTTAACCTTTCTGCAAAATCGTACCAATTAATAGGGAACAACCGGCCAGCAACCTAAGTAGAATCCTATCCGGATAGGTTGTACAAAGCAAAGTGACTATTGCTCAAGATAAAGAAATCCTAACTGCAACTAGACTCTTTAACACAAGGTAACACATGATGAAAGTGAAACTTCACTCCATGGACTTTGCCTTAGAATGAAATAGAACAAAGCCTATACACAAAAATTTCACCTACGTTACTTTAAGATCTGTTTTCATAACAAGATCGTGATGGTAACAAGCAGTACTTAAGAGAGTACTGCTTGAGCTATAATTTTTGTGTAAACTTCCTCATCACAGATGATAAATAACGCTGCATCTTCAGGAATTGGGTCTTTTAAATGATTGATAATAGAAAAGTCATTTCGATTGGAAATCAGTATAGCACCCTGTGCAGCTAAATCTGCACGAGCTTGTTCATATGTTTTCCAATCTTCCTTTTTCCGGATTGAGTAAAGATCATAGCCCTGATGGCTCGTTAATTGCCTAATAATTTCACTAGAACCATTAAATAAAATGGAGCGGGCTGCCAGATGTGCTGCGGTATCATTCGCTGTAATAAATTCTTCGACGTTAGCATGTTTAAAAGCGGGAATATGCGTAGACTCCAAAACTTCGCATATCGTATACATATTTTGCTTAAATTCCTTCCCCATGCCTTCAAGCGTTGTAGCGATTAATAATGTTTGACCATCTGCTTGAGAGGTAGCGACAAGATCCTCTGGGGCAAAAATCATAATAGATTTACTTTTCAACAAATTTGCTTGTAACAAAACATCTCGATTTGCAGGATTACCATGTACAAATTCAACTTGTTCATGTAGAATCGGCGTCTTTTTTAGCTTTTCATCAATAATCACTATTGATATATTATTAAACGTATGCAAAATTTCGTCTAAAGCGATTTTTGCTTTCTTGGTCCAATTAATTAAAATAATATGACCTTCCGTCGTGATCTTCAATTTTCCTTCCTCCTTTAATCGCTTGCGTACACTGAGAAAATCAATAACTTTCCCAATAAAAATCGTCATTAATCCGATTCCGATAACAAATAAAAATATGGCAAACAGCTTACCGCTGGCAGTCGTTGGGGAAATATCACCATAGCCTACCGTTGTTACAGTAGTCATTGTCCACCAAAGCCCTTCAAAAGGACTGGAAAACGTATCTGGCTCTAAAAAATAAATAAAATAACCGCTTCCAAGAACCAATGCCAACGTCGCCAATGATAAAAACCAATTATTAAGCTTAATAACTTTAACAAATAATTGCTTAAAAAATATCATATACTCTCCCTCTTCTTATTTCGTTTCCTGAATAATAAAATAGTAACATATTTCCACCTGTAAGTTGCTTAGAAAAACTTGGTCAGTCGCACGTTTTTGCATAAGCGACCAGTCATTGCTAAAGTTGTATTTGCCAATCGGTTTCCGCACTATTTGATAGTCCAGAACAGAAAAAAGCCACGCTTGCATCACATGCAAGGGTGGCTGATTAAATGTGAATTCTATCTTACACAATGAAAGATGATACTCCATTACTTTTATAATTGCGTTGATTCTTGAATCGCTGTTTTATCCTGATATGTTTTTAAATTTAATTTTTTTAATATGCGAGCTGTTATTGTACCGGTAACCATAGATCCATTTACATTTAGCGCTGTACGTCCCATATCAATAAACGCTTCAATAGAGATTAATAATCCGGCTAAAGCGACAGGCATATTCATCGATGATAAAACAATCAGCGCTGCAAATGTTGCACCACCGCCAACACCGGCAATTCCAAACGAACTAATACCGATAATTAACACAAGCTGGACAATAAACGCCGGTGATAAGGGGTCAATACCAATGGTAGGTGCAATCATGACAGCAAGCATCGCCGGATATACACCCGCACACCCATTTTGCCCCATCGTAGCCCCAAAGGAAGCAGACATATTTGCTATTCCTTGATCCACTCCTAAAGAATGCTGTTGAGCTTGGATATTTAATGGAATTGTACCCGCACTTGAACGCGAAGTAAAGGCAAAACCTAATACCGAAATAGCCTTACGTAAATACATCCATGGACTCAAGCCAAACAAACCAACAAGAAGGAGATGGATAATAAACATAGTGATTAATGCAACGTAAGAAGCTATAACGAACTTACCAAGCTCTACAATTCCTGCAAAATCTGTACTAGCTACTGTATTTGCCATCAATGCCAATATTCCATATGGAGTTAAACGAAGAATTAGAGTTACAATTCGCATTACTACAGCGTACAATGAATTAATAATTTTTGTAAACATTTCCGCTTGTTCTGGGTTTTTCCTTCTTACTCCTAGTACTGCAATACCGACAATAATCGAAAAGATAACAACAGCAATAACCGAAGTAGAACGTTCTCCAGTCATATCTAAAAAGATATTAGACGGAATAAAGTTGACAATCTTTTGAGCAGCTGTTTGACTTTCTACTTCTTCTGTTAATTTTGTCTCAAGCATTGCCCCTTGATCATTCTCTGCCTGCCCTGCTTCAATTTCTTCAGCACTTAAATCAAAGACAGTAGCTGTTCCGATCCCAACTAAAGCTGCAATCATCGTTGTTGAAATAAGAATTCCAATGATCCAGCTAGCCATTTTTCCTAACTCTGCTGTTTTTTCCAAGTTAATAATTGACTGAATAATCGATACGAGTACAAGTGGAATAACAATCATCATCAGAAAACGAACATAGCCGCTTCCAACAATACTGTACCAATCGGTTGTTTTTAATAAAATATCAGATCCAGCGCCATAAGCCCATTGCAGAGCCGCACCTAATACAATTCCTGCACCTAGTCCAGTGAATACACGTTTAGTAAATGAAAAATGCTTTCTTTGCATCCAAATAAGTAAACCGATAAGTGCTAGTAACACAATAATGTTAATAATCACAAAAAGCGTATCCATTTCTTTTGACTCCCTCTCTATATTTATTTTTTGCATATAAATATGCAACTTGTCGCTTATCGTTCCATTTTTATACAATATTAATCCGATAAAAATAGTATGACTTCATAAAAATACAATGTTTTATCGCTGATGTCAAGAAAATAGTTTCCCCATCGATATCTATTTATAGTAACCTTTCATATTATATATATAGAAAAACTACTGTACAGACTGCACAGTAGTTTAAGCTAATCTCTTACGATACCTTGCATTTGGTATAAAGAAAACATGGTAACTTATCGTAGGAATACTTGAGGGCATAAGCTAGACCACGAAGCCACTTTCAAAAAAGATATCCACCATGTAAAAACAGATATAATTTCCTAGCAATCACCGCCTGCGATCAAAAGCAGGCAGTGAAGAAACGATAAATGCCTATTTAGCAGAATCATTGTTGTAATTAAAAAATGGTTGTACAGGGTGTTCATAAAGTCACGTAAAATTAATACATCGAGTTTAATTTATACATAAGAACATTAAATTATAAAATCTTGTAAATAATCAGCTGCGATCCTTTGTCTTTTTCTTTGACGTATTTGACGCAAACCAGCCAATTATAGCAATTCCTACTAGAACAATATAGAATGTGGTTTTCCATAAGGTAGAATGTGGAAACCCTTCTGGAATTAGCCCAATCTCTTCGTGGGCAAGCACAATCATACTAAGCTTTACACCGACCCAGCCGACAATCACAAAGGCAGCTACCTCTAATCCAGGTCGTTTATTTAATAAATCTACAAAAATATTAGCTGCAAACCGCATAATTATAAGACCCATCATGCCACCTGCAAAAACAACTAGAAATTGTCCCGTATCCAGACTTCCTATATGACCTAAACCGGTTGGCGGAAGAGCTACAGCCAATGCGACAGCTGCTAGAATAGAATCCACGGCAAACGCAAGGTCAGCGAACTCAACTTTTACCACAGTCATCCAAAATCCGCTTCCTTTAGCTTTATCATTTGTACCTTTCTTGTCCGTTTCTTTTCTTGGTTTAAATCTTTCATACAAATTTTTACCTGATATGAAAAGTAAATATATAGCACCAAGTGCCTGTACTTGCCAAACATCAACAAGGAACGAAATAATGAATAACGAACCAAAGCGAAGTACAAAGGCCCCAGCCAATCCATAAAACAATGCTTTTCTTCGTTTATCTTCTGGAAGATGCCTTACCATAATCGCTAACACAAGCGCATTATCTGCTGCAAGCAGCCCCTCCAAACCAACAAGTACAACTAAGACCCATAAATACTCAATGAATAATTCAGCGCCCATAAAATCCTTCTCCTTTCTCTGGTTACGACCGGAAACTTCTAAACGTCGGCAGAAACCTTTTCTTTCATGAAAACCTTCCAAGTTATCCCAATCTGTTAAAGAGATTAGTATAACAAAAGCTCGAAGCACTTGGTTAGCAACATACAAACGGCAGATCTTCTGAAAGGATAAAGAAAACATCCTCTGCAACAGGGGTATGCCGACGCCTGAGCGGCAAGTCCGCTTTTCGTCGGCCTTCCTTTAGATTCGAGCCGATATTAACTTATCGCATAAAGAAAAGCGAAGTTCGCTATAGCTGAAGCGCATAAGCCAGACGAAGCCACTTTTAGAAAAGATACCTACCATGCAAAACGGATATCGTTTCCTAGTCAATAAAAAATGGTTCCTACCAATCGGTAAGAACTCATCAAAAAAGACCCTTACCACGATTGGTAAAGGTCTCGCTAACAACGTTCTATCGTTGCCAATTCAGCCGGAGAATGATCTCGTAATGACGACTAAAATTGTACAGCTACTCCCCTTTAATTAGGAAATTGAAATTACTTTTATATTAAACATCATTTAAGTATACAATGTCAACTACTAAGTTATAAATCTAACTTCTACTCTGTTTCTAGTATTTGTTTTAAAACCTGATTCATCGTAGCTTGTAAAGCAGCTAATTTTTCTCTACTTTCAGCTTCACTATTGCCGCGCACTCCATAGTAGCATTTAAGCTTCGGCTCTGTACCAGACGGGCGCAAACATACCCAGCATGCTTGCTCAAGAATAAACTTTACCATGTTCTCTTTTGGAAGTTCGATGGGTTCAGTTTGTTTTTCATCATGGAGGCATTTACGCGTTCTAACTAGATAATCTTCCACTTGTTCAACTCGAAGTCCGCCAATTTTGTGCATAGGTTCTTTACGAATATAATCCATAATCGCTGTGATTTGCTCTGAACCTCTTTTTCCCTTCAAGGTTAACGAATCCATGCCTTCAAAATAATAGCCGTGTCTAGCGAATAAATCGTCTAATACATCCAATAATGTCTTCCCTTGCTTATGCCAATAATATGCCATTTCACATGCCATCATTGAAGCTTGTACGGCATCTTTATCACGAACAAAGCTGCTAATTAAATAACCATAGCTTTCTTCATAACCAAATACAAATGATTCACCGGTTGAATCAAACTGTCTAATCTTTTCACCAATAAATTTAAACCCTGTAAGTGTATTAACCGTTTTAATACCATAATAGTCGGCTACAGCCTTTCCAAGCTCGGATGTAACTACTGTTTTTAACATGCGGCCACTCTTTAATAAATTTAAATCACTATGGGATAAAATATAATCGAACATTAAAGCCCCAAGCTGATTTCCAGTTAATACCTGATATTCACCAGCTTTGTTTTTTACAGCTACTCCCAATCTATCTGCGTCAGGGTCTGTTGCTAATAAAATAACCGCATCGGTCTGCTTCCCCTTTTCTATTGCCAAAGCGAATGCTTGATGTTCTTCAGGATTCGGCGAGGCAACAGTGGAAAACTCTGGATCAGGAATAGCTTGTTCCTTGACCATGTGAACTTTTTTGAAATTCAATTGTTTTAAACCTTGAGGAACTAATTCATAAGCCGTTCCGTGTAAAGGTGTGAAAACAACTGGCATGTTTTTTTCTTTGGCTATTTCCGTAGATGGTAACTTTGATATTTGCAATAATCTCTGTAAATATGCATTATCAACTTCATCTTTGATCCAAATTAGCAGTTCTTTTTCCTCTAACTCCGCTTTTTCTATAACTGGAACTGTCAATTCATCTTCTGTCTGATTAATATATGTAATAATATCAGAAGCTTGACTCGGTGTAATTTGCCCACCATCCTCATTGTATACTTTAAAACCATTATATTCTGGCGGGTTATGGCTGGCTGTAATCATTACTCCAGCAACTGTTCCTAAATAACGCACTGCAAATGATAATAGTGGAGTCGGTCTAAGCGAAGAAAATACATATGCAGCAATACCATATGCACCTAATACTTTTGCAGTTTCTAAGGCAAATTCTTTTGACATATGCCTAGAATCATAAGCAATAACAACACCGCGATCTCTCACATTCACGGTATTTTCTAATAAATAGTTTGCTAGACCATCTACTGCTTTACGAATGGTGTATACGTTCATCCGATTGATACCAGGTCCAATCACACCACGCATGCCGCCGGTACCAAAGGTTAATTCCTTATAAAATGCATCCTCCAATGCTATAGGATCGTCTTTTAACTTTGCTAGTTGTGTTTTTAAATCTGGTTCAAGATCTCGAAAGGAATTCCACTTTTCATATATGTGCTCCCAGCTTTTCATTGTCTGTCCTCCAACCATTTAATCTATACGAATTTTAGCATATTTCATCGAATTATTCTATGGTAACCCTTTCCCTCGTTTAGAATACGTGTAAAATGGATAAATTAATAGAAAATGTTTTTTTAGCTGACCTTTATTTTTATCCCACCTCTAAGGGACATAAGACTTCTACTTCAAGATTGATAGAGAATACAAAAAATTACAAGTGGAAATGACGCCTAAATGGTCGATTATTTGGAACGATAGACAGCAAGGGACTACGACATCGATCCATCGACAGAAAAGTGCTTTCCTTTTTCAAAGAATGTAAGGCTTCTTAATTAGGCAAAAAAAACGTTTTTTAAGAACAAAGTGTGCTTTTTCAGCAATAACGGCGTTTTTCAAAGGCCGCCTGAGAGTTTCAGCTTTTATTCTACTTCTTATCATGGTTGAGGGAACAAATAGTTTCCTTATCTGATGACAACGAAAAGCTGATCCTTATCACATGCTTTTTTCAAGAGTTACACTTTCTATTTTTATGATAAAAAGGTAAAATAAACCGTAGATGAACTCGGAAAGTAGGGGATGTATTTGGTCAATAAACGTTGGTTTCAGGTTTTAGTATTTTTTATCTTATTTTTTACGTTAGTTCTATTAATCTCTGTTACTAATTTTATATTTACTCCGTTTATAAAAATTGTTGGTTCGGTAGCCGTACCAGTTATCGGAGCAGGAATACTCTATTATTTAACAAAACCGTTAGTAAATTTTTTTGAACGGATGAAAATAAATCGAATCATTTCTATTATCCTTGTATTTGTGGTTTTAATTCTTGTTGGGGTATTTGTCTATATGTATATTGCACCTATTGCTCAACAGCAATTTAGGAACTTAATTAATAATGTTCCTAAAATGGTAAACTGGGCACAGGATTTGATTTCTTTATGGCAATCGAATCAAACAGCCATACCAGAACAGGTAGACAAAGCCATTAATGACTTTACAAATAACTTGCAATCACATATTGACAGCATGTTAAATTATCTGTTTGGTTTTATCGGTCATATAATTGGCTTTGTTACATCCTTAGTACTTGTACCATTCTTCTTGTTCTTTATGTTAAAAGACGAAGAAAAGCTAGTTCCATTTATTACGCAAGTATTTTCTAAGAAAAAAGCTGCGAATATTCGTGCATTGCTTGCAAAGCTTGACGGAACGTTAACTTCATTTATTCAAGGACAGCTGATTGTAAGTTTTGCTGTAGGGGTTTTATTATTTATTGGTTATTTAATTATCGATTTAAATTATTCCCTGACACTTGCCTTATTTGCTATGGTGATGAATGTTATCCCATTTGTCGGGCCATTTATTGCCGTTATTCCTGCATTAATCGTTGGTGCTTTTCAGGAACCTATAATGGTCATTTGGGTTTCGATAGTCATGATCACGGCCCAGCAAATTGAAAGTAATTTAATCTCGCCAAATGTTATGGGAAGAGCGTTGGATTTACATCCGTTAACAGTTATTACTGTCATTCTAGCGGCAGGAAGTATTGCTGGCTTTTTAGGTATTTTATTTGCTGTACCATTTTATGCCGTTATTAAAACGATCATTATCCACTTTTACCAAACATATGTCGATTCAAAAAAAAATAAAGAGGATGCATTACTTTAATTCATATAAAACGGAAGCGAGATGTAAGACTTCGCTTCCGCTTTATCCCATATCTAACTGGCAGTAAGATCTCCACCTAGAGGAGTAAGAGGAATCAAGAAATCTAGGTGGAGAAAACTTGCAATAAATGTCCGATTGGTTCAAGGGTCTTTAGGTCACAGCCCTTGCCGGTACTACCATGAGTGGGGGGTGAAAGAAAACAACCCCTCATAGTAGTTACCCTTTATCATTAAACATGTTAGAAGTTAATGCGTCGTTATAAAAGAAAAGGTTCTTCTTGTTTTGTAAAGCAATTCTTCGTTACACTAGAGTAAAAAGGGAGAGACTGGAGATGTCTAAACAAAAATTACTTGCTAAACTGGATGAATTAAAATCTGATTATGTCCGGATCCAAGGGGATATGGATAAGCTGGAATATGTAGGTGGTCGAGTTTCATCTGCGGAAGAACAGCTTATTCGTTTGGAAGGGGAAATTGCGGAAGTAAATAAACAACTAGTTGAATTAGAAAAATAGCTTGGCTCATCCCCAAGCTATTTTTCTAATTCTATTCTTCCATTTCAAGTTATCCTCAAAATTAATTTTCTTTATTTTGCCCATTTCGCTGATTATCCAATTTTGCTTGAATTTTTGCTTTTTCTTTATTTGGTGGAGTTAAGCTAACAATTCGGTCACCTACTGCCGGTACTGTCCGCATTTCCTCGGAGTAAAACTTGAGTTGTCCAGATGGTTTAATCAAATACAGAAAAACGGTCGAATCATCTTTATCCGCTAAATATTGCTTATAATTATATTGCGAAGTTAACGTCGTCTGTCTAAAAACATAATGGTTATCCAACTTATCCAATAAATCTTCCATCGTAAATTTTTTATCAAATAAAATACGCCCGCCAACTCTAGATACAACTGTTGCTTCTTTACTCAATTGATCGAATGGGCTTATTTTAAACACATTTGTTCGACCATACTCCGGCATAAATGTCGTACACACTAATGAATTAAACGCATGATCATCCGTTGCAGCCAGCAGATACTCAAAAGGGATCGTGTCTAAGTTGTATTCGGTCTGCTCAGACAAAATATTCCCATGGTAAAAATTAATCCCGGCCTCACGTACGGGGCGAAGTCTTTCCCATGAAGAATCGACAATAATGACTGGAAAATTCGCCTTGGACAACGATTTTGCTAACTCCACTGTAAATCGATTTGCTCCAATGATTAAAGCCCCTGGTTTTCCTTCCATAGATAGATGTAGCTTTTTTGATAACCAGCCAATCGAAAAACCATGTGCCACAACGGTAAAGAAAACAAGACCAAAGGTAAGAGTAGTTAAAATATGTGCATCCTCATAACCCTGTTCGGTTAAAACACCCGCAAAATAGCCAGACACGGTTAGTGCTACAATTCCTCTTGGAGCAATCCATCCTACTAATGCTTTCTCATTAAAGGATAGGCTTGTTCCAATGGTTGAAAGAAAAATCGATAATGGTCTAACGGCAAACATCATTAACAAAACATAACCGATAATATTGGGGCTAAAAATTTGCAGCAATGTCTCTAATTGTAAAGATGCAGTTAACATGATGAAGATCGTGGAAATAAGCAAAATAGAGATATTTTCTTTAAAATGGCGCATATCTGAAATAGAACTGATTCCCATATTAGCTAGCGTAATTCCCATTGCGGTAACGGATAACAAGCCCGTTTCATGAACAATCTCATCCGCAACTGTAAAACAAAGAATCACGACAATAACGACAGCTGGCGACTTTAAAAATTCCGGAATATGCCCGGTTTCAAACATCCAGCCAATCCCTTTTCCACATGCCCAGCCAAAGATAGCAGCAAATATGGAAGCAGCAAAAAATAGTAACAGTTGGTTTATATCTGGATTTGTTGCCGTTAAAAAGGTGATAATCTCAAAAGCAAAAACGGCTAGTAATGCACCAATCGGATCAACGATAATCCCTTCCCATTTCAGGATTTTTGCAGGCCTTGCCTTTAACTTGGATTGACGTAACAATGGCATAATAACTGTTGGGCCAGTAACAATAAACAAGCCGCCAATCACAAATGCAACGGCCCAGGAAAGCCCGGCAATATAATGGGCAGTAAGAGAGCCGAGAATCCAGGCGATAAATGCACCAACTGTAGAAATGCGAAATACCGGCTTACCAAGCCCTCGCAGCTCTTTAAAATTTAAATTTAAACTACCCTCAAATAATATAATAGCAACAGCTACAGAAATGATCGGGCTATATAAATTACCAAAGTCTTCCTCAGGATTCATAATACCTAAAACAGGCCCAGCCAACAGACCTGTGATCGACATTACAACAATTGCCGGCATTCGATAACGCCATGCAACCCATTGTGAACCAATCCCTAAAAGACCTATTAGCATGATTTCAAATAATAAAGACGGAACCATGTCATACCCCCTAGTTTAAATATATTATAAGGCGCCAATATTGAATTCATTCCATCCCCAATAATGACTCCCACACTTCTTGGATCGCGAGTAGTTTCTGCTAAGGCAACCTTAAAAATATAAATCTAAGTTGTGCTAGCGAAACGAGCTAGAAAACCCAGACTATGCATTCCTTTTTAAAACACCTTTCCAAAGTTTAGAAAAACTTGGCTTGTCGCCAAGTCTTTATGGCGAAAGCTATCGTTTTTCTTATACGATAAAGTGAAACTTCATTCAGTAGGAGTTTGCTTCCCTCTCCTACTGAATGTTAGTTGAACCAATCGGGCATTTAGGTGCCGTTTTCTCCAATTTAAACTTCTCGGAAGTTGTGGCTTTACGGCACCTTACATGCGGGATAAAGCTAAAGTTTTATACTTTACTTATAGCGCAAGAAAGCTTGGCTATCTTCAGCCCTGACGTTTAGCAACCTGTTCGTTGCACTTATACATTTTTAACGCATAAGATAAAAACATTTTAAAGGGGAATAGCAAGAATGTAAACTGTTTTATAGAAACATGATTGTAAAATAATAATTGCAAACTTTTTTTCTTTTCCATGTATTTATTGACAATTAAAACAAACTACTGTTATTATAGTTGCTGCTTTCATTATTTTTCAGAAAATAACGTCCAAATGCTTTAGCAGTAACCTTAAGGATTCAAGCACTTTTATTTTTATTGTCAGTTAATTTGGAAAAATCAGCTTATTATTTATTTTATTTTTATATTTTAGAAAGAGGGAAAGAAATTGAAAAAAGATACGTTTATCGTCGGCTTTATGTTATTTGCCTTATTTTTTGGTGCCGGTAATTTAATCTACCCACCTGTATTAGGGGTGTCTTCAGGTTCTTCATTTTTTTCAGCCATTGTAGGATTTATCATGACTGGAATCGGGCTCCCTGTCCTTGCTGTTACTGCTATCTCCTATGTAAAAGAAGATGCTAGGGAATTAGGTAACCCCGTACACCCGTTATTTGGACTATTTTTTACTTGTCTTGTTTATTTAGCGATCGGACCCTTTTTTGGAATTCCTAGAGCTGCTACAGTAGGTTATGAAATGAGTATCGAACCTTTTCTAACAACAGCCTCCTCAGAAAGTTTATGGTTGTTTACAAGTATATTTTTTCTAGCTGTTTTTTTAGTGAGCCTAAATCCTTCCAAAATGGTTGACCGAATTGGCCAAATTTTAACGCCGATCTTATTGCTTTCGATAGCCATCCTTGTCATTGGCGGCCTTCTTTTATTTGATAAACCACTTCAGCCAGCTACAGGAGATTATAAGGAAAGCCCGTTTTTCACTGGTTTTATTGAAGGTTATTTAACAATGGATGCCATAGCAGCTTTGGCATTCGGGATTATTGTTGTACAAACATTTAAAGAACGTGGACTTTCATCTCGACAAGCGCTAATTAAAGCTACGTTAAAGGTAGGATTTATCGCCGGAATAGGCTTAATTATTGTTTATACTACTCTCGGTTGGATTAGTGCGAAATTGCCAAAAGGGGAACTGTTTGCAAATGGTGGCGAGATATTGTCTCATGCTGCTACAAGCATTTTTGGCACGTCAGGCACATTATTACTTGGGATTATCGTTACATTAGCCTGTTTTACAACATCTGTAGGACTCGTCGTTGCAACTGCTCAATTTTTCGTAAAAATCAGTCCACTATCATACAAATGGCTTGCGGTTATTATTACACTAGCAAGTTATTTAATTGCTAATCAAGGACTTAATACGATTATTCGCTTTTCTGTTCCAGCATTAGTATTTTTATATCCAATCGCTATTGTGCTGATTCTGTTAACATTTATGCAACCTTTATTTGGTAGTAGGAAAGCTGTTTACCGAGGAGCTATTCTATTTACTTCCATTGTGAGCTTGTATGATGGCTTACAAGAGTTAGAAGTAACCATTCCACTAGTTACTGATTATTTTGCCGTGCTTCCATTTAGCAATATTGGATTAGGCTGGCTGGTACCTGCTCTAATCGGGGGTATTCTTGGCTGGATTCTATCTCTATTTCGACAACATCGACCTCTTCATGAACAGGGGTAAGAGATCCCTATGAAAGCAAATTACTTTTTTACAATCCAAAGATCAGTTATCCTAACCTTTTCAGCTAAACTAAAGGGGATATTATGTTAAGATAAAGGATGTAAAGGAGGACGCTCCAAATGGGTGTACGAGAAGAAAAGTTATTACAGACCTATTTTGGTTATGAGCATTTTCGACCAGGCCAACAAGATACCATTAACCATATTATTAACAGAAACAACGTTCTTGCTGTCATGCCAACTGGCGGAGGAAAATCGATTTGCTATCAAATTCCTGGTCTAGCTCTAGAAGGAACAGCTATCATTATTTCACCACTCATTTCATTAATGAAAGATCAAGTTGATTCCTTGCTTGCATTAGGGATTGCCGCAACTTATATTAATAGCTCATTGTCCATGGAGCAACAGCAGACTCGCCTTAAAGATATTGCTTTAGGCAGGTATAAATTTGTATACGTGGCACCAGAGCGTTTTGATTCGAATTCATTCATTCGTGTGCTAAAGCGAATTCGAATATCGTTAATTGCTTTCGATGAAGCACATTGCATTTCGCAATGGGGACATGATTTCCGTCCTAGTTACCGTTCCATTATTCCTCAGTTGCAACAGTTATCTGGTAACCCAATTATCATAGCTTTAACAGCGACGGCAACGGAGGAAGTTATTGTAGATATACAGCAGCAGTTACATATTCAGTACGTTGTTAATACAGGATTTGAAAGAAAAAACTTATCCTTTTATCTTATTAAAGGAAGAGATAAACTGTCGTATATCCGCTCCTTTCTGCAAAAAAGAGAAGGAGAATCAGGAATAATTTATACGGCTACCCGAAAACAAGCGGACACACTTTATGAACGATTAATGAAACAAGGATATGAAGTTAGCAAGTATCACGCGGGATTAACAGAATGGGAAAGAAAAACTGCTCAATCTTCGTTTATTCATGATGAAAAACAGTTAATGATAGCAACCAATGCCTTTGGGATGGGAATCGATAAATCCAACGTTCGTTTTGTTATTCATTATGCCATGCCAATGAATATAGAATCGTATTATCAAGAAGCTGGAAGAGCTGGAAGAGACGGCGAGCCAAGCGATTGTATTTTGTTGTTTTCCCCTCAGGATGTACAAATGCAAAAATTTTTAATTGAGCAGTCTTTCATGGATGAGCTAAAAAAACAGGGAGAATATCGAAAGCTACAAGCAATGATTAATTATTGCCATACACATAGCTGCTTAACATCGTTTATTTTAAATTATTTTCATGAAACAAATCAGCAGACGAACTGCGGACGCTGCAGTAATTGTGTGGAGCGCCAAGAACAAGTCGATATCACGGAAGAAGCACAAAAAATCCTATCTTGTGTGAAGCGAATGGATGAACGATTTGGTGTAGGTATGACTGCAAAAGTACTAAAAGGTTCGAAAGATAAAAAAATAAAAGAATTTGGACTGAATCGGTTGTCTACGTATGGAATTCTCTCTTCCTACACAGAAAAAGAACTAACCGAGTTCATTCATTTTTTAGTAGCTGAACAAGTATTAACGATTGAAGAAGGAAAATATCCAACTTTACGGTTAAACAAGCAATCGGTAGCTGTATTAATGGGAAAGAAAACGGTAACCATGTTTACTGCCTCCGTTCCAGTAAATGAGGCTGCTGACTACCATGAAGATTTGTTTAACATGCTGCGCAAGCTGCGAAAACAAATTGCCGATGAAAAAAACGTCCCGCCGTATGTGTTATTTTCCGATGTAACATTGAAGGATCTAAGCAGATATTTACCAGAAACAAAAGATGAAATGCTCATGATCAAGGGTGTAGGAGAAAAAAAGTTCGAGCAATTTGGGGAAGCCTTTTTGAGTGTGCTTCTAGACTGGAAAAGAAACCATCCCGATGTAAAAAAAGTAATTCCCATTCAAAATGCTCCTGTCCAAAAAAGAGACTCTCATCGACCGGATAACCGCCCAAGTCACTTAGTTAGTTACCAAATGTTCCAATCTGGCAAGTCGATTAAGGATATTGCTATTATACGTGAATTGTCGCTACAAACTGTCGAGGCACATTTATTTAAAGCGTTCAAAGATGGATATCCAATTGCATGGGAAATCTTTTTTACACCCGAGGAAGAAGATACTGTCTTAGAGTCTAGAGACAAACTGAATGCTTCCAAACTGAAACCGTTAAAGGAGTCACTTCCTGAAACATTTGATTATACAAAAATTAAAGCTGTTCTAACAAAAAATGGATATATGTAAGATAAGCCATTCTCAATGAACAAGAGAACTTTAAGCTAGTCAACAACGCTACTTAAAAAAGTTATTTATAACATAGAAGCAAAGATAATTTCTAGAACAAAAGCTAGAAGCGCATTAGACAGCCCCCACCAAGTGCTGAAACTCCAACAAAGAGGCTGCTCGCGCCTCAGGAGAAATGAAGCGACCCCGAGGGGCTAGGCACTGAAACTGATGTGGATAAATTATCATTCAAAAATTATCCACAATGAACAAAGTTTATAGTCTCCTGAACAATTAAAAAACAACCAATCCATCTCTTTTAACCAAATCGATTGGTTGTTTTCATCTTTAATTTTCTATTTCCACGCCCATGTTCCGTTCCGAAATACTGGTTCAGTCGTACCATCCTGAAGAACACCATCAATATTTAAATGCTCTGAGCCAATCATAAAATCTACATGTGCCAGGCTATCGTTTACTCCATGTTGATCAAGCTCTTGTTCATTCATAGAAGAACCACCCTTCAGATTAGTTGGATATGCCTTTCCAAGGGCGATATGACAAGACGCATTTTCATCAAACAATGTGTTATAAAAGATTAAGCCTGATTGTGAAACTGGTGATTCATGCGGTACAAGTGCAACCTCTCCAAGACGCTTCGATCCTTCGTCAATATTTAGGATTTGTTCTAACACAGCTTCTCCCTCTTCAGCTTGAAAGTCGACTACTTTACCTTCCTTAAAAGTTAAACTGAAACCGTCAATTAAACTGCCGCCATAATTAAGTGGTTTGGTGCTGGCCACTGTTCCATGAACGGCATACTTATGTGGAAGAGAGAACACTTCTTCTGTAGGCATATTTGGGTTAAATGTTACTCCCCCCTCTGTTTGCGCAGACCCGCCTTTCCATATATGCCCTTCTGGAAGTTCCATTTCCAAATTAGTACCTGGTGCCGTAAAAATTAACTTCTTATAGTTCTTCTGATTTAATTTTTCCCGTGCTGTTCTTAGTCGTTCATTATGAGCATCCCAAGCAGCAATTGGGTCTTCTTGGTCAACTCGAACTATTTTTACGATTGCCTCCCACAAACTTTCAACTGCTTCCTCTCGGGACTTATTTGGGAAAATCTTTTGCGCCCAGTCTCCAGTTGGGATCGAAATAATTGACCAGGCGATCCGGTCGTTCATCGTATATTTTCTATAGTTTTTCATGGCTTCTGCTGCAACTTTATTCGCTTTGGCAACTCTTGTAGGATCAATCCCCTCTAGTAAGTCCGGATTCGTAGCTCGAATATTTAATACAGCTGCTCCATCTTCGGCAAAACTGTCATGAAGTTTAACCTTCCAATCAGGAAAACTTGCGATGACTTCATCCGGGGCATGTTCAAATTTTAGTCTTGTCAGCTCATCATCCACCCAATTAATATGTACATCTTTTGCTCCCATTTCATATGCTTTTCGGGCAACGATCCTTGTAAATTCAGCACCTTCAATAGGCGCATTTATCATAAGGGCTTGACCTTGTTGTAAATTCACACCTGTTTTTAATGCTAATTCAGCATATTTTTCTTGTGTTCGTTGGCTAACCATTACCTTACCTCCACTCAAATTATTTCACACTAATATTATTTCACAAACCAAAAAAAATTACCAAAAAATATTGTGCATTAATCAACAAAGTTCCTTTATCTTCCACCAAAAGCCATATTAAAGACTGTTTCCTCCCGTTTCGAATAATAGTATTAGTATATAAGAATTTTATTACAGAGAACACGTCAAATGCGAATAATGGGTGTAGTCAATTAGCAAAAACTAGAAGCACTCGTTTAGCTACGTACAAATTGGAGCGTATTTTAACGAAATAAAGGAAACTGTGACATGAGGAGTTCATGTTGACTTATCTGGGAAGAAGATCGAAGTTGCTAGTCGTTCGAGCACATATGCTAGACGGAGCTACTTTCAAAAAAAGATATCCTTCATATAAAGTGAATCTTCAATCAGCGGTTTTCTTTATCCCCCACTGATTGTTAGAATGTAAAAACATCAAGCATTTGACTTGCAGTTAGATCTTCCACTTATCTTTCTAGGGTCGTAGCATAGAAGAGCAGGTTTTCCTTCCAGTTACATGCTGGGAATAAAAAAAGATATGTTTCCTAGACATTTTAAGAGAGTAGATGATACTTACCTTATTATCACTGGATTAGCTCTCTATACTAAACTTTACGTGTTATTTAGAATATGTTAACCTAATAATAGGTTACTTTTCGTAATAACTGTTTCAATTGTTGGAATAGATACGATCTGAGGTGATAATGATGGAAAACCTTTGTCCGCGCTTTGAAAAGGCTATGGTCCTTTTAAGTACACGCTGGGTAGGGCTTATCCTTTTTGATTTATTAAAGGGAACCAAACGTTTTTCTGAAATGGAAGCTGACTTGCCAATTAGTGGAAGATTACTTTCTGATCGACTAAAAATGTTAGAAAAAGAAGGCATTGTAACACGGGACATATATTCAGAATTCCCTGTGCGAATTGAGTACTCTTTATCTGAAAAAGGCAAAGCTTTAGCACCCGTTATTCAGGAAATTCAAAATTGGGCAGAGAATTATATCTCTTTAGACGAGTTAAATGAAAACACAAAATAAGAATTCCAACAGGATTTCTCTTTTCCTTCATGTATGTAGCAAAATTTAACATAGCTTCCTTTAGGATGATATTCGAGGTGTATGGATAAAGCAAAAGGTGCGAACTCTTTTAAAGGAGTTCGCACCTTTTATTATTCATGATCAGAGGCTTGATCGCGCCCCCAATAAGTAATCCCGTCTTGATTATCTAGTACATCACGATAAAATACTGGATCTTTTCCTTGTTTCCGTTGCCTGCGATAATCCTGCAATGCTTGATTAGCAATTTTAAACAATCTTGCAATCGCGTATAAGTTAATTAATGCCATAATGGCCATTGTCAAATCCGCTAATGCCCAAACAAAGTCGAAGGTAGCAATCGCACCAAAGGCTACCATCGCTAACACTGCAAGACGGTATAAAAATAAACCTATCTTGCTATTGCGAATATAGGTGATATTTGTTTCACCATAATAATAATTTCCTAAAATGGAGCTGTAAGCAAATAAAAGGATGGCAATAGCTATAAAAGCGCTCGCCCAGTCGCCAATATGAAATGCAAACGCGTTTTGTGTGATTTGAATGCCATCGGCTTTGCTCCCTTCGTAACCGCCAGCTGTAATAATGATAAAAGCAGTAGCACTACAAATTAAAATAGTATCAAAGAATACTCCTAACGCTTGGATTAAACCTTGCTTTACCGGATGCGTTACTTCAGCAGTGGCAGCAGCGTTTGGTGCACTTCCCATACCAGCTTCGTTGGAGAAAAGACCTCGTTTAATTCCCATCATAATCGCTGCACCAAATCCACCACCAGCTACTTCACGGATTCCAAATGCATTCGTAAAAATAATAGAAATCATATCAGGAATTGCAGTAATATTTGCGATTAAAACATAAATTGCCAAACCAATGTATAAGGTTGCCATGATCGGAACAATAATTTGCGACACGTTGGCTATGCTTTTTAATCCACCAAAAATAACAACAGCTGTAAAAATAAATAAAATAACTGCAATTACGTTTTTACTAATAGCAAACTCATTTTCAAATGCTAAGCTAATTGTATTCGATTGAACAGAATTAAATACCAGTCCGTAAGTAAATGTTATTGTAACCGCAAATAATACTGCAAGCCATTTGTTATTCAAACCCTTTTCCATGTAATAGGCCGGTCCACCATGATATTGTGTCTTATCGGGAACTTTATATATTTGTGCTAATGTACTCTCTACAAATCCAGAAGCTGCTCCTAACAGAGCAATAAGCCACATCCAAAATACTGCACCGGGCCCACCAGTAGCTACTGCCGCTGCAACACCAGCCATATTTCCTGTACCGACTCTTGATGCAGCACTGATTGCAAACGCCTGAAAAGAAGAGGTACCCTTCTTCCCTGAGGCACTAACTGCGCGTTTATCAGTAATCACGCGAAACATCTCAGGTAAAAACTTAAACTGGACAAATCCAGTTTTTATCGTAAACCAAAGTCCTAAACCTAATAAAACAGCAATCAACACATACGTCCATAATACGTCATTTACCTGACTTACTATGTTTTCTAAAAAAACCATTTTCGTATCCTCCTTCTGCTTACAACAAGGACTTCGTTGTAAGACTGCTTAACGTAAAGATCGTGTAAATTTATCTCAGGACATCCCTCCTTTAAAATGGAAGATTTTTATTTCTAAATACTCTTTATTTGCTAAAAATAAAAAGACCTTCCAAACCTATTTTTAATATTTTAAACCAAAATCCTTACTGATTCCATGGATAATCTGTCCCAAAAATCTCTGCGAATTCTCTTGACTGGTATTTGCCGCTCTCTCTGTTGTGCAGCACGGATCGGAGCTGATTGATGAACCCTTTTTTCATCATCGGTTTCGGGAATCATACAATGTACCGGACTTGGGTTACCATCTTCATCAATTGCCACAAACGTTTAGAAAAACTTGGCTTGTCGCCAAGGCTTTAGCGAAAGCTATCGTTTTTCTTATACGATAAAGTGAAACTTCATTCCGTGGAATGTTTTTTACACGGAATGTTAGTACCACATGGGTATGACCTAAAGGCCCTTGAACCAATCGGGCATTTAGGTGCCGTTTTCTCCAATTTAAACTTCTCGGAAGTTGTGGTTTTACAGCACCTTACATGCGAGATAAGCCTAAAGTTTTATACTTTCCTATAGTGCAAAAAAGCAGTCGAGCAAACATGCTTTCGCTGGTTCGTAAGTTTTCTGTCAATGCTTTTACAAATACTCCGTCGACGTATGTGACAAACGCCTCTACACAAATAGAATGACCATTTTTGACAGGAATAAAAAATCAACAGAGTCAGTTGAAGCTGTAACTACCGGCTTTCTGGCATGCCTAGAAGCTGCAATCAGCGCTACATCATCCATTGAGATCCGTTTACCACCCAATAGTGTACCGTAAGAATTCGTGTCTGGCGGTAATACATAAGATGTTCTAACAGCTAAAGATTTGGCACATGTCTTCTTGTTCATGTTATCACCTCTTAAGTATTTAGTTGATGCTTACAATACTGGTGAAAGAAGTCGAGAAATGGATTCTTTAAAACGAATACCTATGGAGCGCTGACGATAAAGATTTTTCGACATTTGTGTAGATAGCATCATGTCCTTCTCAAACTCAAAGACTAACCGTTGAGTCAGGTCCGGATCATATAAAAATGCATTCACTTCAAAATTTAAACGAAAACTGCGAACATCAATATTTGCAGTTCCAACGGAAGCAATTTTCCCATCAACGACAATTGTTTTTGCATGTAAAAAACCATTTTGATAAATAAAGACCTCTGCGCCTGCTTCCAGTAAGTCTCCAATATAAGACAAAGTTGCCCAATAGACAAATGGATGATCCGGCTTGTTTGGAATCATAATTCTTACATTAACTCCGGACAACGAAGCGATTCTTAATGCATCACGTAAACTCTCATCGGGTATAAAATAAGGAGTTTGAATATATACATATTCTTTTGCACTCATAATCATTTTAATATAACCATTTTTGATCTGTTCCCAGTCAGAATCCGGCCCACTAGAGACAATTTGTACCCCCACATCGCCAGTTGGAACGGAACTATAATAACGATTTTCATATAAAATATCATTACGGGAAGCCTGATTCCAATCCAAGATAAAGCGCGTCTGCATCTGATGTACCGCATCTCCATAAATACGTAAATGCGTGTCACGCCAATATCCAAACTTTTTCTTCTTTCCTAAGTATTCATCACCAATGTTAAAACCACCAATATAGCCTATTTTGCCATCAATAATTGCTAATTTACGATGATTTCGGTAGTTTATTTTAAAATTGATCTTTGGTATTTTGGGCGGAAAGAAAGCTTCCACCTCTACTCCAGCCTTACGTAGCCGCTTAATGTATTTGCGCTTGAGCGAACGAGAACCCATGTCATCAAACAAAACACGCACTTCAAGCCCTTCTTTTGCTTTTTTAACTAAAATATCGGCAATTCGCTGACCAAGATTATCACTACGAATAATGTAATAGAGCAAATGAATATGATCTGTTGCCGCTTTTAAGTCCTCGATTAAAGCTTCAAACTTTTCAGCTCCATCCGTAAATATCTTCACACTGTTATTATGCGTAAAAATAGCATCATCATTTCGTAAATGTAAATAAAATAAATCCTCATACTCAGCGATGTCTTCATTTTTATATGCGAATGTACCTTCTTCCAGTGCACGCAGTTGGGCTTGTACGGCTGCCTTCACACCAAGCCTGCTTTTCGTGTCCCATGTAAAGATTCTTCGTTTACTGATAGGCTTTCCGAAAATTAGATACAAAAAAAATCCTGCAATTGGGATAAACAATAGAACCATTAACCATGCCCATGTGGAACTTGCATCCTTCCGCTCTAGAAAGACGATAGAAATTCCTAATGTAATATTAAAAATTAACATGGAACCAAATAAATAAGACATAATTTCCATTTACTTATGATTCCCCTTCCCATAAACTGTTACTCCCTAACAAAAATTGGATGATAATGACAAACATTTCACCAATAATATAGCATACAACAACAATTGTCGTTAGTTTCAATTATAAAACGACTTTAATTTCTAATATTTTATTAGAAAAACTTGGCTTCGCCGGATCTCTATGGCGAAAGCTATCGTTTATCTTATACGATAAAGTGAAACTTCATTCCGTGGAATGCTTTTTACACGGAATGTTAGTTTGAACGAATCGGGCATTTAGGTGCCGTTTTCTTCCACTTTGACCCTTTTGTACCAACTCAGGATCTTATAGTGGAAGCCCTACGGCACCTTACAGCGGGATAAAGTGAAACTTCATTCAGTAGGAGTTTTCTTCCATCTCCTACTGAATGTTAGTACCACAAGGGTATGACCTAAAGGCCCTTGAACCAATCGGGCATTTAGGTGCCGTTTTCCCCCACTTTGACCCTTTGTATCAACTAAAGGCTCTTGAAGCAGGAGTCTTACGGCACCTTACATGCGGGATAAAGCCTAAAGTTATATGCTTACCTATAGTACTAGAGAAAACGTGACCAACACAAGACTTTCGTGCAGATTATTGGCTTTCTTTCACTTATACAGTTGGCATTTAAAATTTCATTACGTCCTAACATTTGCGTTAAAACGCTAGCGCATTTTATTTTTACTACTCGACTAATTAACTTATTCTTCGCAATCTTAGATATCACGCTAAAATAGTCGGTTTCTTTATTATACGTTATTGTATTGTTTAATTCCCACTTTATGTATGAGGTAAATAAGTAGGTGTTACGTTTCATGCAAAAGAGCCTGCAACTAAAACTATACTTATTGATCGCAAGCTCCATAACACGGATTTTAAAAAGTCCATGAGACATTCTATATATAGAGAGATACCCCTGAAGCATTCACCATTTACCTGAAAAAGTTAATATTCATTTAAACGTGTTAATTCATTAATTAATAAATCAACAATTAAGAAAAATCCAATCCGCGATATTTTATCATTTTTCTTTGTATCATTGTTATCAGAGTAACAATATAAGTTATCGTTTGTATATTTAGTTAATTCATTTGTTTGAAAAGAAGTAATACTAATTATTTTTGCTTTTTTAAAATGTACTTTTTTTGCTGTATTAATAATCTTTTTGGTATTTCCCGACATGGAAATAAATATAACCATATCGTTTTTTGCCACAAAGTTTGTAAATAGCTCAGATAGATTATAATCTTTTATAAAAATACATTGAATTCCGATTGATAATAAAAGATGCTCTAAATAATAACCTACTGCCTTACTAGTGCCTCTAGCCATAATAAACACATTTTCCGATGTTTGTATTTTTTTAGCACAATTTTGAAGCATTTCTTCACTAACAATAGATAATGTTTTATTTATACTTTGATCTAAAATTTCACGGTAAGATAAAACACTTTGTTTTTGATCAAGTACTTTATCTTTTACAGAATGATTAATATGATATTTTAATTCCTTGTACCCACTATAACCCAGTTTTTGAGCAAGATTGATTATCACTGTTTTTGATACATAAGTGGTTTCCGCTAAATCGTTTATCTTCATGTAAGGGATAACATCCATATTTTCAACAATATAATTCAAAACCTTTCGTTCACTCGCCGTCATCTCTTCATAATTATCTAAAAAATTCAACATGTTTCATTCCTCAATCCATTCAAATATTTCCTGTTATCTGGCTATGTTCTTAGACAAATTGCTACGATTTAGTATAACATGTTAAACTATTCTCACCAGTGATTTATGGATAAAGTGAAACTTCATTCAGTAGGAGTTTTCTTCCATCTCCTACTGAATGTTAGTACCGCAAGGGTATGACCTAAAGGCCCTTGAACGAATTGGGCATTTAGGTGCCGTTTTCTCCCACTTAGACCTTTTGTATCAACTCAAGATTTTAAAGTG
The DNA here is from genome assembly GCF_900162615.1 of Virgibacillus proomii. NCBI lineage: Bacteria > Bacillati > Bacillota > Bacilli > Caryophanales > Bacillaceae > Virgibacillus > Virgibacillus proomii. Next base: position 761,981 of record NZ_FUFN01000009.1, read on the forward strand.
GGAGTCTTACGGCACCTTACATGCGGGATAAAAACATTCATACAAAAATGACATTACCCCTTCTTACATCTAAGTAGGAAGGGGTAATGTCATCAGTTATACTTATTTAATATCTCTTCTTTAACTTCTTTTGCTCTATTGGCTTCCTTCTCCGCTATTGTAACGGAAAGCCCGATATAGTTTCTCGGGTCAATCATCTCTTTAATTTCTTCATCTGTAAAGTCACTGGCAATCTTTTCATTTGTTTTTAAATTAGCAAAGAAGTCTTCGCCCCCCGCAGCAGTCTTCATTGCAATTTCATACATGAGTGAATGCGCTTGATCTTTACCCAGTTTTTCTGCTAATTTCATCATCACATATTCACTATTATCCAATCCCTTGTTACGTAAAGCATTATACAGCATCCTGTCTTTATGAACGACTATTGTTCTTGTTAATTCCTCACACCGTAATAAAACCTCCGTAATTAATTCCATTGCTTCTTCAAGCAAACCATCGAATAGCATATAGGAACTGCTATCCCCTTCATATGGACGTACGGCTGAATACATTCCGACTCCAGGTAAAGAATACAGTTTTTGAGAGTTTGCAATAATCCCTTTAGCTAGTTTCGGATTAATTTTATGTGGCATGGTACTGCTGCCAATCGTACCCTCACTAAATCCTTCCGAAACCTCTGCTATTTCTTCCAATGTTGTACTATATACTTCTTCAGCTATTTTATGGCAGACATTGGCTAGTAATGACAAGTTCATCATATACTCTAATTTATGTGTACTTATATTTCTTGAAGGAACTTCCATCGGATACATTCCTACTAACTCAGCAACACGCTCTTGTACTTGAATGCCAACTTCCGGCATCGAACTAAATGTACCTACAGCCCCTCCCATCATAATTTTAAAAACCCTTTTTTCTGCTTCTGCCATACGTTCATAGCAATGAATAAACTCGCTAATCCATACCGAAACCTTATACCCATATGTAATAGGAATCGCATGTCTCCCATGGGTTCTTCCAGGCATTACCGTATTCTTATTTGCATATGCCAAAGCACTTAAATTACCTAAAATTTTACCGATTATTTTCATAAACTGATGATGTGCTTTTTTTAGAATATAAAGTTGTGAGCTTTGTTGTATATTTTGTGTTGTTATCCCATAATGAACATATTTTCCACTATTTTCTGGACAAGCTTTTACTAATACCTTTAAAAAAGGAACAAAACCATGTCCTATTTTTTTATATATTTGATCCATTTCTGCAAAATCGATATTTTCTATTTTAGCTGCTTGTTTAATATCGTCTGCCGCTTTTTGGGGAATAAATCCGTATTCAGCTTGTGCCTGTGCTAAAGCAGCTTCAAATAATAACCATGTTTTATATTTTTCCTCTTGTGTAAATAATTTTTTTATACCTTGATCATCCATTGTCTTACTTTTTGAATCATATAATGCTCTCATTTATCTCTCTCCATTTTAGTTTCGTATTTCATCATCAACCGCATTTTTTACAAATTCAACTTGGGGACCATACACAACATGAATATGTTTTGCCGTTGGAAAGAAAAATCCTGTACACCCAGAGGTAGTTAATAAATCTTTGTCGATAACCCGAACATCTTTTAAATCGATCCGTAGTCGGGTAATACAATTATCGACATTTAAAATATTTTCTTTTCCTCCTAATGCTTTAACGACAATTCCTGCAATATCACCATAACGTTTTTCCTTTAATAATGAGTTATCCAAATTTTGCTGTTCTTCTCGTCCAGGAGTTTTAATATCAAAGCGAACGATAGCCCAACGAAACAAAAAATAAGTTATGATAGCTAACCCTGTACCAATCAATACAAGAAAAATCCAATTTGTTTTTTCATAAAGCAATCCGAAAATAGTAAAATCAAAAATAGTTCCACGTATATATCCAATCGCCACCCCTGCAAAAGATAATAAAACAGCACCAATTCCAACAATAAAAGAATAAACAACATATAACAATGGAGCTATAAATACGAATGTAAATTCTAACGGTTCGGTAACATTACCAAGAACAGCAGTTAAGACCATTGTAATTAACATTGATTTGACGTAGGCTTTATTTTCTTTATAAGCCGTTTTATACATTGCAAAAGCAATCGCCGGAAAAATAAATAACGTTACCAACATTTGCTGCTGTGCCATAAAACGAGTTAGTTTTGGCATCATCGACCAATACTCACTATTAGGCCCTTGATTAAATAAAATCTCCGTCATCGCAGGGACAACTCCTACGTATGTTTCACCATCAATAACATATGACCCTCCAGCCTCCGTGAATCTAAACAGAACATTCCACACATGATGAAGCCCAAAGGGAATAAACAATCTTTCTCCTGCAGCAGTAAAGAACGGACCAACTACACTTAAATATACGGCAGATAAATTCGTTAAAAGTCCTACAAACAAAGACCAGATAAAAGGAATCACCAGGCCAATGACGGTCATGAGACCAATTGTAATAATGGGGACGGATTTTTTTCCCGAAAAGAATGCAAAAGCCGTTGGCAGTTCTAGATTATAAAACTTATCCGTTGCCCAGGCAGCTACTAATCCGGTGATGATCCCCCCTGCCGCATTAATATTCATTGTTTGAATACCTAATACTTCTATTTGTCCAAATTGAGTCATGATCTCCGGATCTGCCATTTTACCCGTTACGGTTAGCCAAACATGCATTGCAATGATTAAAGTTAAATAACCAGTTGTAGCGGCAAAGACAGATATCCCCTTATCTTTTTTACTCATTCCATAAGCTACACCCATTGCAAATAATAATGGGATATTATCAAACACGGCACTTGCTATTGTACGAATACTAATTAATACTGTGTTTACTACTTCATAGCCTAAAAAGGGAAACCTTTCAATCATATAAGTTTGAACCAATGCTCCACTAATTCCTAAGATCATACCAACTGGTGCCAGTACTCCAATTGGCAGGAGTAAAGTTCGCCCGAATCTTTGGATAGTGTCGCTGATTTTCCTCTTACTCATCCATTTAAACCTCCTCAACCAGCATTTTATATTTTATTTTATCAGCAAAACCAAAGATAAAAAGCGCTTTCATATCCTTTTAACTTACATAGGTAAACAAAAATGACCTAGATCACTTTTGTTATTATTAATGATTCAGTTATTTTCCTAACATTTCTTAAAGGCAACCATTATCTTCAGATTCATATATTTTATACACGCTTAACATAAAAAACGGCCTCAGCCCTATAAATAGAGCCAAAACCGCTTACAACTATGTTATTAAGATCCACTTCTTTTTGGCAGGGCTTTTTCTCTTTGTTAAACATCTAAGAAGCCATAAAACTCGTTGTCCGGTGTGTCGCTGACGTAGCTTTCCTTGACCTTGAAAAATGGAAATGTGTTGCTGACGTAGCTTTGCTTTGCAGTTTGAAAGGTTAATATGGATGCGGCTAAGCTTGCCAGCAATTCTGCTGAATCATTCCATCATAAATCACATTTGTTCCCATTTTTATTGTCATCTCCCATAATATCTGCTTTTAGAATATGAAAAATATTCTACTCATTTGTTTTAGAGGAACGACTATTTTCAAAAGCACATTCATCCATTTGATTGGAAATGTTTTTCTGATACATAGTGTTAGTCCCTTTTCTTTAGTATTCCTTCACGATGTTACCTTTTTTAATAGTATTCAAATCTTTTAAACATCAATGCTTGATTATTTAATGAGACAACTCTAAAATAAATATAATTAGCCGAGCATAGGAAAGCTAGACTTTTGCTTACATACAATGGAAGAAGAAATCATATCCATACTTCTATCCAAAGAAAGAAGGAGAAAAATGAATGATGTTTCTCAGATTAGATCAGGTAGTTTATATACAATAGGGGCATACGTTCTATGGGGGTTTCTACCAATCTATTGGAAATTCCTTGATCATGTTTCACCTGGAGAAACGTTAGCTCATCGCAGTATCTGGTCATTTATTTTCATGTTTATCATCGTTTTAGTTACCCGAAACTGGCAAGAATTTATAGATGAATGGAAGGCTTTGCTTCATGATAAACGGAAATTAATAGGCATTTCATTGGCAACTATTGTCATTAGCCTAAATTGGCTAACCTTTATTTGGGCAGTAAATAGTAATCATGTTGTACAAGCAAGTTTAGGTTACTATATTAATCCATTAATCAGTATTTTATTAGGAATCATTGTTCTAAAAGAAGCTTTTACCATGAGACAAACCGTATCGTTTATTCTTGCAACTATTGGAGTTCTGTATTTAACATTTAGTTATGGCACGTTTCCTTGGGTTTCTTTACTGCTTGCAACTACCTTTGGACTGTATGGATTATTGAAAAAAAAGCTAGATATAAAAGCAATGATTGGACTAACCATAGAGACGATGCTTATTGTACCAATCGCTATTATTTATGTGATTATGATTCCAGACCATGCTTTTCAAATAAACGAATTTTTTTCAAACACTAACTTTTTATTAATGGGAGCTGGAGTAATGACTGCTGTTCCATTATTATTATTTGCTAGTGGAGCAAAACGAATCACTTTAGGAATGATTGGCTTTTTACAATACATTGCTCCTACATTAATGCTGTTAATAGGTGTATTTCTCTATGATGAAGCTTTCACATCAGCCCATTTTATCGCTTTTTTATTTATTTGGGCTGCGTTAATAAACTATATGCTGTCGAGTTTTTATCATCCGTTTAGAAACAAACAGATGTCATCTTCTAAAACTACGAGTTGACATAAAGCCATTATACTCATATAATATTCAGTAATTTAACAATTGTATCTCTTATCAAGAGCGGTGGAGGGAATAGGCCCTGTGAAACCCAGCAACCTGAAAGCAATTCTGCATATTGCTTTTTACGGTGCTAAATCCTACAGATCATCTTGTAAATGATCTGAAAGATAAGAGGAGGAACAGAATGACCCAAACCCTCTTCTTATTAGGAAGAGGTTTTTTTATTTACCTCTTCTTCTCAAGTGAGCAAAAACGAAAGGAGTCGGTTTGCAACGTCCAAACAGAAAACAAGGCAACAGAAGGAACCGATGCTGACTAGGCATAGTCAAAAATTTTTTTCTTAAGAGCTGTTCACTTTTTCTTCATCAAAACTATTAGGGAGGAATAAGTAATGACAAATTTTCAAAAGCATGACAGGGAGACCGTATTACTACATGGAGGGCAAATACCTGACCCTACAACAGGATCAAGAGCTGTACCAATTTATCAAACGACATCTTATGTTTTTAACGATACAACACATGCACAAAACTTATTTGGATTAAAGGAAGCAGGCAATATCTATTCGCGAATTGGCAATCCTACCGTTGCTGCGTTTGAACAACGGGTAGCAGAATTAGAAGATGGAGTTCAGGCTGTTGCAACTTCTTCAGGAATGGCCGCCATTACATTTGCCATTCTTAATGTAGCAAGTGCAGGAGATGAAATTATCACAGATAGTAACCTTTACGGCGGTACTTACAATCTATTTGCGAATACATTGCCGCGTTATGGTATTCATGTAAAATTTGTTGATGGAACGAATCCGAACGAGGTTGAAGCAGCTATTACAAACAAAACAAAAGCTATTTTTGGAGAAACGATTACGAACCCAAGCCTCCAGATATTTGATGTAGAAAAAATAGCTGCGATTGCCCATGCCCATCATATTCCACTAATTATTGATAACACATTTGCACCATATATCACAAAACCCCTAGCTTGGGGTGCAGATATTGTCGTACATTCGGCGACCAAATGGATAGGTGGACATGGTACCACGATTGGAGGTGTCGTCGTCGATGGCGGACGATTTAATTGGAATCATGAAAAATTCCCGGGATTTACAGTTCCAGATGAAAGCTATCATGGTCTAAGGTTTGTCGATGTAGGACCAGCTGCCTTTGCTACAAAATTACGAGTTCAATTGTTACGTGACATAGGTGCCTGTTTGAGCCCTTACAATGCCTTTTTATTATTACAAGGATTGGAAACATTGCATTTACGCTTGCCACAGCATGTCCAAAACGCCCAGAAAGTTGCTGCATATCTGAATAGCCATCCGGCAATTGAGTGGGTATCATATCCAGGTCTGGAAAGTCATCCATCCTATCATTTAGCAAAAAAATATTTCAGTCATGGTGCTGGATCGATTATTACCTTTGGTATCAAGGGAGGGCTAGAAGCAGGTCGTACGTTAATTGACAACATTGAACTATGGTCACATGTCGCTAATGTTGGTGATGCAAAATCATTAATCATTCACCCGGCATCCACCACCCATCAACAGCTGTCAACAGAAGAATTAGCAGTAAGTGGAACAACAGAAGAAATGGTTCGTTTATCTATCGGTTTGGAATCGATAAATGATTTGCTAAAAACATTAGATACTGCCATTGCCAAAGCAACTGGGAATGCTGAAACAATTGGATCTGATGAAGATGATGCCATTGAATGGTTACTCCATTCTCCATTCGCTAGAGAAGATGGGAATGTCCGTAAGAAAACGATTGTAGTATATGGGCTGGGACAGGCAAATAATAGCAGTAAAGAAAAAGTGAAGCAATTGCAACAATTAGGATTTGATCTCGTCGAAGTTGGCAAAACCTTTCATTCAGAAACGCTTCCTCAATATGATGAATTGTCTGCTATTCCAACCATAGTGGATGCAATCTGGTTCATTCAACCTGAGTTACCGGCTACTGTATTGCAACAGTTCATTAATAAAGATGGTAAGATTTTATGGATCGAACATCCAGATGCCAATCTTACTGTGTTAGAGAATGTAAAAGCTGCAGGAATACCGATTATTACTGGGAAGAATCCTTATGAGTTGGCTGTTTCTCTCCGATGTAATCAAAAAAGTCTGGTTACCGTATAATGAATGGTATCTTTTTCAGCATTATTTGCTGGGTTTGAGATTTTGGACGAATAGGATCCAGATTATGGTCTCAAATTAAATCAAATTTCAAAATCAGAGAAAATCAAGCAATAGTAAAGATTCTGTTACCAGTTGAAGTTCTGCTAAACTTGATTTTTCTTAAAAAATCCAATAAAAGTGTATGTTTAGAAAAACTTGGCTAGCAGCAAAGCGCAGACCATAGCCTTAGTTACACGTATACTTAGAACTTAAAAATTTTTAACTACGTTGAATGAACTTCAACGCTAAAAAAAATTTATCCGTTCTAACGTGCGAAGAAACTCGATGTCCATTTTACCCTACTTTTTAAACAGCCTCTAAAAGTCAATATTATTATATTTAAAGGTTTACTTTATTATAAAATTGGAAAAATTATAAGTAACCTTCCCTTTCTTGATCGCCTTACAAATTTGGAGGCGATCTTTATTTTTCACAGATAGAAAGGTTTATAATAGTCAATTTGCGGTAAACTAAGAGTAGATGACCGAACTCTATACATAACATATCATTTGGAGTTAACGAGTTTACCCCCTAATTAAATTTACACAATAAATACAGCAGCGGTGTGATGAAATATGCAAAAAAACAGTAAAAACAAGTACTTTTTTGGCATTATCTTTATGCTAATCACTGGAATAGGGTTATTCATTCTGTTCCAATCGCCAATCGCTTTAACCAATAAAGATCAAGAAACAAATGGGCAGCCACATAAGACAAAAGCATATGGAAAAGTGAATATAATAAAAGAACATAAACAGCGCCCATATCATACATCAGCATTAAAAAAAGAACAGCCAGTGATTAAATATTTTTCTGAACCGGTCCATATTACTGCGATTGGTGATTCGTTAACACAAGGAATTGGGGATGAAACGAAGCAAGGAGGATATATAGGTGTTTTAGAGCAAATGTTCAACAAGCGCAAAAGTACTGGTACGTTTGATAATTTTGGTAAACGGGGCAATCGATCCGATCAATTGCTAAAAAGTTTAAATGAACCAGATATTAATTCCTCTATTCAACGGGCAAATATTGTATTAATTACCATTGGAGCTAATGATATTATGCAAGTATTGAAGGAAAATATCACAAATTTGGAAATGGACGATTTTACTATCGAGCGACAAAACTATGAAAATCGCTTAGTTAAAATCATTGGAAAAATAAAGCGTATCAATCCTGCTACAGACATTTATTTATTAGGCTTTTACAACCCCTTTGCGAGGTATTTTAAAGATATTCAAGAATTAGAAATCATAGCTAAAGATTGGAACACAACTGGTGGAAACGTTACAAAAAAAATCGACCATACGTATTTTATACCTATGATGGATTTGTTTGATAATACTGCCAAAGAAGTATTTGCAGATGACAACTTTCACCCTAATCGTCTTGGTTATCAGCTTATAGCCGAACGCGTACTGGAGTATATTAACAAAGAGAAAGAAGATGACTCGTATGGGGAATAGGATTGAACAAAGGAAATGGAAGCAATGGTTTATAGCCTTATTATCTCTAAATATCATTTTGTTCCTGCTATTTCTAATATTTATTTTCTGGCCGGTTTCAGAAGTGGATTATCCTGATCCTTCTGCTAAGCCAAATAGTGAAAGCTCCGAGTTTGTAGTACGAACAACAAAAGAAAATTTGAACGAACTGGTTAATGCTTATATTGATCAGCTTTTAGAGGGAACAAATCATCGATATCGTGTTGAATTAGGTGAAGATGTGCATTTAATTGGAGAATTGCCGGTATTTTCTTCAACTGTTCCATTATCTGTCCATTTAGAACCATTTGTTCAAGAAAACGGGGATATTATTTTAAAACAAAGATCTATCTCCATTGGTTTATTGGCATTACCAAACCAAAAGATTATGGAGTATATTAAAAAATATTTGCCAATGCCAGAGTGGGTTATAGTTAATCCGAAAAAAGAAGAAATTTATCTTGCTGTTACCGATATAAAGCTAAAAAGCAACTTTCAGATTGAGGTCGAGCACATTGATTTAGAAGCAAATAATATAGCATTCAAATTTAGAGTGCCATATCAAACATTGGGAATTGAATAATCAAACTGTATCTTTTTGTACCATGAGAACATGGATTCTCAGGTGTCAGGCATACCTTACAGTAAGATAACTAGTTTGGAAAAACTTGGCTTGTTGCCATGTCTTTCTGGCGAAAGCTATCGTTTTTCTTATACGATAAAGTGAAACTTCATTTCTTGGAATGCTTTTCCCAAGAAATGTTAGTTAAACGAATCGGGCATTTAGGTGCTGTTTTCTCCCACTTTGACTCTTTGTATCAACTCAGGATTTTTATGTGGGAGTCTTACGGCACCTTACATGCGGGATAAAGCCTAAAGTTTTATATTTCCTATAGTGTAAAAAAGCCACCTGTGCCTGCGAAGACTTTTCCTCAAAAAACATAGCTGATACCAAATCTCTGTCTCCCATTTTTTCCACTTGCAAACGTAAAAATTTTTATTTTTTATCCCCCAAAACTTGATATGTCAAAAAAGAGACTGGGATTTCGTCCAGTCTCTTTTGAATTCTGTTTAACGGATTACAAACCGTTTTACCTTTGAAGATAATAAAAAAATAAATGATTGCTTCACTTTTGTTGACTCTATGTTAGTTTTATTCTGCTTCTTTTTACTATACGGATATTCTTCTAACACCCCTTGATAGATAAGCTCCATCCCTTTTTGTGCTCGAATATCTCCTGGTGTAACAAAACATGTTGGTTTAGCAAGACGGAAGCTTTTTACATCCTTTAAAACAGTAGCAACAAACTGTGAACAGAAAAATGCACATTTACGGTTAATCTCAATTTGTAGCAATATTCCAATTAGCCCAATAAAATTATAACGATATTCCCGTTTTTGGTTCTCAATTCGTTTAATATGATCTACTATTTTTCTAAATTCCTCTTCTGTTACAATAAAGCGATAAACAGCGCAGTTTGACTTTTTCAAAAAATCACTGTGAATATCCTCTCTTACAAACCCACCAATAAACGGATTCCTTGGCTGTTTACGTCCAAAGCTGTAAAGCTCATGTAACTCTTTATCAAATCCAATAGAAACATGATTTAAAGATTGTTTTGTAAAAAAGTTAATCGCTTTCGCTAAGTTTGTTCCCGTATCTGTAAAAAGAAAATAAATGGTTTTCTCACTCAATATCCAGTCCTCCTCCCCAGCCGTAAATGAAAGAACTAAGCTTCCCCCTTCTATTACTATATTAGAAAAAACTTGGCTTGTCGCCAAGTCTTTATGGCGAAAGCTATCGTTTTTTCTTATACTTTCCTATAGTACAAAAAAAAGCAAATTGCACAAGTCTAATAAAAAGCTATTTTCTCTAAGTACAACTAAATGATAATGAAAGCTAATTACTACCTTTCATTTATTTTACAATAAATTTTTGTTTTGTCGATGACTTCAATCACTTCATCACACTTAAAAATACAATTGTCTATTTGATTGAATATCAACAACGTTATTTCATACGTTATGATTAAACACAAACTTCTAAAGATTTATTTTAATACAGTTTGGACAATTTTATTAGTATTGCTACTGCTTAATTCAATATATCCAAACACGCCAAAAGTAATGATTAAGATTAAAAATAGTACAACAAGAATTTTCTTCATTGTCCTCTTCCTTTCCCTTCGCCCAAAGTAGAGATAGGGAGCGATTGGTTCTTCGTTTTTTCTACCTAGTATCTATATTCAGTATTAGAAAAACTTGGCTTGCCGTCGAGTCTTTATGGCGAAAGCTGTAGTTTTTCTTATACGATAAAGCCTAAAGTTTTATACTTTCCTATAGTATAAAAAAGTTCACACGCTTAAACCATTGTTTTTGGTGACATTTTCGCAGGTAAATCTTACAAGTTTGCAACTTAAGCATAAGCAAGGAATAAAAGTGCACGTGCTTGTTTTTCGATGGATAAACCGGTTAGCTTTTGATGAGGTAAAAGAAAACATGCCTCTAAAACAAGGGTATGCCGACGCTTAAGCGGCAAGCCTGCTTTTCGTCGGCCTTCCTTTAGATTCGAGCCAATGTGAACTTATCACAGGAGGAGGAACAGGTTTGCTAGAAGCTTGAGCTTAAAAACCTTTGAATGAATCGGGCATTTAGGTATCGTTTTCTCCCACTTAGACTCTGTTGTATCAACTCAGGACTTGAAGTGGGAGTCTTACTGCACCTTACATGCGGGATAAAGGGAAACTTCATTTCTTGGTATGCTTTCCCCAAGAAATGTTAGATGAGCCAATCGGGCATTTAGGTGCCGTTTTCTCCAATTTAAACTTCTCGGAAGTTGTGGTCTTACGGCACCTTACATGCGGGATAAACTAGACAACGAATCTATTATCAAAAAAATCTCCACGATGTAGAAACAGATATAGGTTCCCAGAAAGTTAACAATATGTTTACAACGATTTATTTTTTAAGTTTTTCTTAACTACTGTTTGTACGTATTCTTCCATTAAACATTTCGTATAAGTTGTGTTAAACTGAAAAAGAAACATGCTTTTATCCATTATTTGTTTAAAATATTTAGAAACTACATAAACTCACATAAAAGGAGGAAACAAGCAAAATGACAAGTAAAGCATTGGATTCTTTTTTAAATGAAAATATTGCAGATTTAAAAGAACGTGGTTTATATAATGAAATTGATCCGGTTGAAGGGCCAAATGGTCCAGAAATCAAAATAGGTGGAAGAATGCTAATTAACCTTTCTTCCAATAACTACCTTGGGCTAGCTACAGATGAACGGTTAAAAAAAGTTGCAAAACAAGCGGTTGATTCTCATGGTGCCGGTGCAGGAGCCGTTCGAACCATTAACGGTACACTTGATCTACATCTTGAATTAGAAAAGAAGTTAGCAGCTTTTAAGGGAACAGAAGCGGTTATTTCTTACCAATCCGGCTTTAATTGTAATATGGCTGCAATTTCTGCTGTAATGGATAAGCATGACGCCATTTTATCAGATGAGTTAAACCATGCCTCAATTATCGATGGCTGCCGTTTATCAAAGGCAAAAATTATTCGCTTTAACCATTCGGATATGGAAGATCTTAGACAAAAGGCAAAAGAAGCTGCAGAGTCCGGTCAATATAAAAAGATTATGGTAATTACGGATGGGGTCTTTTCCATGGACGGCGATATTGCGAAGCTTCCGGAAATTGTTGAAATTGCTGAGGAATTTGACCTTATCACGTATGTCGATGATGCACATGGATCTGGTGTATTAGGTAAAGGTGCAGGAACAGTAAAGCATTTTGGCCTACAAGATAAAGTTGATTTCCAAATGGGAACATTATCCAAAGCGATCGGTGTTATTGGCGGCTATGTTGCTGGAAAAGCAAACTTAATTGACTGGTTAAAGGTTCGTTCTCGTCCATTTCTATTTTCAACAGCAGTTTCACCAGCTGATGCAGCAGCTAGTGCGAAGGCTATTGATATTCTAATGGAAAGTACGGAACTAAATGAAAAGTTATGGGAAAATGGAAATTATTTAAAGACTGGCTTAAAACAGTTAGGCTTTGATATTGGTAATAGTGAAACACCTATTACGCCTTGTATAATTGGAGATGAAAACGCAACACAAGCATTTAGTAAACGATTAAATGAAGAAGGAGTCTATGCAAAATCAATTGTCTTTCCAACAGTACCGCGGGGAACAGGGCGTGTAAGAAATATGCCGACTGCAGCACATACAAAAGAAATGTTGGATAAAGCGATTAGCATCTATGAAATAGTTGGAAAAGAACTTGGGCTAATTTAAGCAGAAAGTGAAGCAATAAGAGAGGATTTCGAGTAATGAAGAAAATACTTGTTACAGGAGCTTTAGGACAAATAGGCTCAGAGCTTGTTATTAAATTAAGGGAACGCTATGGAATAAATAATGTAGTAGCGACTGATATTCGTAAGGCAGAAGGAATCATAGCTGAAGGTCCATGTGAAGTTATTGATGTGACCGATGCAAACCAACTTTATGAAGTGGCAAAGAAATACCAAATAGATACGATGATGCATTTAGCTGCATTATTATCGGCAAAAGCAGAAGAAAATCCTAAGCTCGCTTGGCATATTAATATGGGTGGTTTAGTAAATGCATTAGAAACTGCACGGGAATTAAATTTACAGTTTTTTACTCCTAGTTCCATTGGTGCTTTTGGTCCAACTACACCAAAAGATAAGACACCTCAAGATACCTTGCAACGTCCAACAACAATGTATGGTGTTAACAAAGTAGCCGGTGAACTGTTAGCAGATTACTATTATACTCGTTTTGGTGTTGATACTCGCGGTGTCCGCTTTCCAGGATTAATTTCTTATGTTACATTACCTGGCGGAGGAACAACCGACTATGCAGTAGAGATGTATTATGAAGCAGTTAAAAATAAAACTTATACATCTTATATTGCCGAAGGTACTTATATGGATATGATGTATATGCCGGATGCGCTTAACGCTATCATTCAGTTAATGGAAGCAAACCCAGCCAATTTAAAACATAGAAATGCATTTAATATCACTGCTTTTTCAGCCGAACCAGAAGATTTTGCCAGTGCAATTAAAAAACATATTCCGGACTTTACATTAGAATATCAGGTTGATCCAGTTAGACAAAAAATCGCTGACAGCTGGCCAAACAGCTTAGATTCAACAGCTGCAATGGAAGAATGGGGCTTTAAAGCAGAATATGATCTTGATAAGATGACAAGTAACATGCTTGAAAAAATCAAAATCAAAATCGAAAGATAAAACTTAGAGCAAAAGCTAGCAACACAAGTACTTAGGCTAGGCAACGCTATTTCAAAAATAGTTACTCATAATGTAGAAATGAGTATAAATTCCTAGACGATTAGAAAAACTTGGCTTGTCGTCAAGTCTTTATGGTGAAAGCTATCGTTTTTCTTTTACGATAAAGTGAAACTTTATTCCGTGGAATGCTTTTTACACGGAATGTTAGTACCACAAGGGTATGACCTAAAGGCCCTTGAGCCAATCGGGCATTAAGGGGCCGTTTTCTCCAATTTAAACTTCTCGGAAGTTGTGGTTTTACAGCACCTTACATGCGGGATAAAGCCTAAGGTTTTATACTTTCCTATAAAAGCATGTGCTCTTATTCAGTACAGACAAGTGCTAAAAACTCAACCGATGAGGCTGTAAGAGTAGAGCGGCCTCTAGAGTCTGGCTCTGGAGAATGGATATTGATAAAAGTCATACAAAAATTATCCACGATGTAAAAATAGGGTATAGCTCGCTAAACAAGAAAAGAGCACTGGATTTTTTTCCGAGTGCTCTTTGTTTATTATCATTAACCGGAATACATAGCAGCTACTTTAGTTTGTAATTCTTTATCCTGTACGTATTCATCATAGCTCATTTCTTTATCAATCATGCCATTTGGTGTAATTTCAATTAGCCGATTGGCAATACTTTGAATGAATTGATGATCATGAGATGTAAATAAAATCGAGCCTTTAAATTTAATAAGCCCATTATTTAAAGCAGTAATCGATTCTAAATCAAGGTGGTTTGTCGGTTCATCTAATAATAGAACATTGGCATTGCTCAACATCATCTTAGCAAGCATGCAACGAACTTTTTCTCCTCCTGATAAAACATTTGCTTTTTTTAATGCCTCCTCACCAGAGAAAAGCATTCTTCCTAGAAACCCACGTAAAAAGGTTTCTGTTTCATCTTCTGGGGAGTACTGCCGGAGCCAATCAACTAAAGAAAGTTCACTATTTCCAAAATAGGAACTATTGTCTTTTGGGAAATAAGATTGAGATGTAGTTACACCCCATTTATACATGCCGGAATCAGGCTCCATTTCACCCATAAGAATTTTAAATAACGTCGTTTTTGCAATATCGTTTTTACCTAGAAGGGCAATTTTATCATCTTTATTCATTGTAAAGCTAATATTATCAAGCACTTTTACACCATTAATCGTTTTTGTTAAACCATCAACACGGAGAAGATCATTACCAATTTCCCTTCCCGGGGAAAAGGCAATATATGGATACTTTCTCGACGAAGGCTTAATGTCGTCTAAGGTAATGTTTTCTAATAATTTTTTTCGTGATGTTGCTTGTCGCGATTTTGAAGCATTAGCACTGAAGCGAGCAATAAATGATTGTAATTCTTTGATTTTTTCTTCTTTCTTTTTGTTCGCCTCTTGTGCCATTTTAGTGGCTAGCTGACTGGACTCATACCAAAAATCATAATTTCCGATATAAATTTCAATTTTTCCATAGTCAACATCAGCGATATGGGTACATACTTTATTTAAGAAATGGCGGTCATGAGATACAACAATAACCGTATTTTCAAAGTTAATTAAAAATTCTTCTAACCATTGAATTGCTTGAATATCCAAACCATTAGTAGGCTCATCCAATAACAAAATGTCCGGGTTACCAAATAAAGCTTGGGCAAGTAACACTTTGACTTTTTCATCTGCAGTTAGGTCAGCCATCTTTTTATCATGTAAGGACTCACTAATTCCCAAACCTTTTAAAAGAATAGCTGCATCTGATTCTGCTTCCCATCCATTCATTTCAGCAAATTCCGCTTCCAATTCGGCTGCACGCATACCATCTTCTTCAGAAAAATCGCCTTTCATATAGATAGCATCTTTTTCTTGTTTTACAGCATAGAGTTTTTCATGCCCCATTAAAACAGTATCTAATACATGATCATCTTCATAAGCAAAATGATCCTGTTTTAAAACAGCAAGCCGTTCACCTGGGGAAAGTGAGACGTGACCGGTCTGAGGCTCAATTTCCCCAGATAAAATCTTCAAAAAGGTTGACTTTCCAGCTCCATTTGCACCAATTAATCCATAACAGTTACCGGGAGTAAATTTTAAGTTTACATCCTCAAATAACTTTTTATCACCATATCGTAAACTAACATTAGATACATTTATCATGCGGGTAAATTTCCTCCAATAAAATAAAAGTAATCAAAGTTAGCTTACGTTATTTACAAGGTTTCGTCAATATTTGCTGTATACAATGAATGATGTAAGCAGCTATATTACGTGTACAACATCATATCCATCCCTTACTTCTAGCAATTTCAATCGCTTCCAAACGGTTTTTTGCCTCTAGTTTTTGTATGATTTCCGATACATAGTTACGAACCGTACCATAAGATAAATATAAGGTAGTTGTTAATTCCTTTGTCGTCATACCAGTAGCGATCAACTTCAAAATTTGTTGTTCTCGTTCATTTAGTGGATTTTTTTCCCGTATGAAATCGACCATTAATTCTTGACTATATACTTGCTCCCCATCAACAACCTTACGAATGGCTGTTGTTAACTCTTCAATGGAACGATCTTTTAATAAGTATCCATCTACTCTAGCTTTCATTGCTTTTTCAAAATAACCCGGCTTAGCAAACGTTGTTAATACAATAATCCGTGGTCGTTGATCCATCTCGTTTACAAGCTTAGCTACCTCAAGCCCGCTTTTGCCAGGCATTTCAATATCTAATAGACAAACATCCGGTTGCTTTTCTTCGATTAGTTTTATTACCTCGTCACCACTAGTAGCCTGACCCACAACCTCCATATCAGCTTCTAAATCTAATAATGATCCTAAAGCACCTAATAACATTTTTTGATCTTCTGCTAAGACAATTTTATACATGAAGCTTCCCTCCTCCCTCCGGTCTTTTTACTTTTGGCACCGTCATTTCCAAAGTAGTACCGCCGTTTGTGACCAGAGACAGGGTACCACCTAATAAGGCAAGCCTTTCTTTTATTCCTTGTAAACCATATCCCTCCACACCTTGTGTAGACATGCCAACGCCATTATCCTTTACGTACAAAAAAATCATCCTGTCGTTTTCTTTAAGCTCAAGCCAGCATTTACTTGCTTGACTATGCTTAACAATATTTGTTACTGCTTCTTTTAAACAAAGACTAAGCATATGTTCAGTAACTGCTGAATAAAATCTGATATCTTCGTGAAACTGGATATGTACATCCATATTGGCTGTATCTAATAGTTGCTCCACTTGGGTCAATTCTTCCTTTAGTGTTTGTGCCTTCATATCGGTTACTAATTCCCGTACTTGGTCCAAAGCTGCTCTTGACGTCGTTTCTATTTCCTTCACTTCCATCTTAGCCCGCTGTGCATCCTTGGTTATTAAGCGTTCGACTAATTGGCTTTTCAACGTAATCAGCGATAATGTATGACCAAGTGTATCATGAAGATCTTGCGCAATCCTTGTCCGCTCTTCCCGTTTGATAAGCTCTTCTATTTTAGCATTCGCTTCATCCAATTCTTTTTCTAACTGCATATTCTTATTTATAGAGCGGATTCCAAATGGAGAGGCTAAAATGACTATCATAAATGGAATAATATTGATAACATAAACATGTTCCATCATAATCAAATGATACATAATTGGTAGCAGCAATGTTATAAATAATGCTGACCAACCAATCCAAAAATTCCTTTTATTCCCATACCAGCCAATAAAACTCGCTGTGAAAAAGCCAAGAAATAGAAAGTTGTAATCGTAAACAATGCTTTGAACACAAATAATTCCCATTTGCACTCCAAGCCAACAGGAAAACATCCGCGTACCTTCTTTATGAAACAGCTGATGATAGCTAATTAGAAATAGAAGTAAAAGCAAGTAGCCAAATACTTGCTTCATTCCTTCTACCTCTAACAATAAAACTGCTGGCATAATTAAATATATGAGAAACACATATGGAAAAAAGCCATATTTTTTAGGAAATAGTTCCCTTCTTACTTGTTTTGTCATTGAAATTACACCACTTCTTGTTTTCGTCTAATATAGATCGATAATATCATAAATAGAACCGTGTAAGCGACAAGCAATAGTACATTTTGCCATTCTGGCCAATTTCCCCGAATTATTTCCCACGGACCATTTGCATAATGATAGGAAGGCAACCACTTGGCGACATCTTGTAAAAATGAAGGCATGACATTTAATGGCATCCACATGCCTCCGAGTAAAGCCATTCCTAAATACAAAATATTGCTTACACCACTAGCTGTCTCTACTTTTTTCATCGTACCGACAAGCGTTCCTAATGCCAAGAATACAGCAGAACCAAGTAAGACCCATAATCCGCTCGACACCCATTCTACAGCACGAAGCGATACATCATGAATCAACACTCCGGCTAAGAAAATTACTGCAATGGAAAATATATGAATGACACTTTGACCAAGCATTTGACTAATTAAATAGACAGACTCAGGAAGTGGCATCACTTTTAAAAATTTAGTAAACCCTTGTTGCTTATCTTGTACCATACGAATTCCGAGTGTCATTAAGCTAGAACCCATCACACTAAAAGTAGCCATCGACATTAAGTAATGCGCAGCCCATAATGCTTGATCCTCAGTACTTTCATTAAATGTAAATACTTTCGTAAAAATAAAGTAAAAACAAACTGGGACAAATAGTGACCAAAAAACATAATACGGATTACGAATTGCTCGTTTTATCTCAGCACTACATTGATACATGAATTTATCCATCCGCATGACTCCTTTGTACTAATGATTTAAACACATCATCCATACTCCCTTTGTCAATTTGCAGATCATATGCATCCGGAATATGCTGAATAATATAGGAAACTAAAGCGTCTGTATCCTTCGTTTCTAAACAGATTCGCTGATCCCGCTCCTCCACGCTTAATATGTCCGGGATGTCAAGCTTTGCTTTTTCTAGTTTCCTGTGAATACGAAACGATACATATTGCTTTAAAAGCGTTTGCTTAATATCTGCAGCAATGCCATCAGCAATTTTTCGTCCTCGATCAAGTAAAATTATACGATTAGCAGCATTATCTGCTTCTTGTAAATAATGTGTTGAGAATAGAATGCTTTTCCCTTGATCCGCTAGAAAATGAATTGTTTCCCAAAACTTTGCTCTGGAAGTGGTATCCATTCCAGTTGTTGGTTCATCTAAAATAATAAAATCTGGATTTCCCGCTAAACAAACAGCAAAGTTTACCCTCCTTCTCTGGCCTCCGGAAAGTTTTTCTACTTTTGTTTTTAAATCGGCTTTCGATAATCCTGTTAACGTAATCATCTCCGTAAGCGCCAAAGGTTGCGGATAATACGTACGAAATAATTGCAACAATTCATTAGCGGTCAACCCATCCATCATTCTAACTTCCTGCATCATAACACCTAATCGTTCGCGAACACGTATATTCCTTGGATCTTGACCAAATATATGCACACTCCCTTTCGTTGGTTTTAACAGTCCTAAAATCAGTGAAATAGCTGTTGTTTTGCCAGCACCATTTGGTCCAAGAATTGCAATTACTTCCCCTTGCCTAACGGAAAAAGATACATCACATAATGCTTGGGTTTGCTTAAAAGTTTTACTCAATTGATCTGTCTGAACAATCATGTCATCCATAGAATACCTCCTTGCTATAAGGATAGCTAACTAGGAAAACGAATTGCAGTAGCTTCTGTCACTACTCTAAATTGACAAATGTCATATATCTTCTAATTAAGGAAAACATCACCATTTAAACAGGTTGAAAAAATCAATCTGTAGAGACATGCTATAAAGTGAAACTTCATTCAAGGAGTGCTTTTCTCCTTGAATGTTAGTTAAACAAATCGGGGATTTAGGAACCGTTTTTCTCATCTTGTTCGCAACATCATTAGCTAATTTTAAAATGAGAAAAATACGGATCCTTACATCCGGGATAAAGTGAAACTTCATTTTATGGAATATTTCCCCAATAAATGTTAGTACCTTAAAGGTATGACCTAAAGGCCCTTGAACGAATCGGGCATTTAGGTGCCGTTTCTCCTATTTAGACCCTTTGTATCAACCAGGTCTTGATGTGGAGGCTTACGGCACCTTACATGCGGGATAAAATTCGTTGTCTTTAAATTTTAGAATTGAAGAAAATGTTAAAAGTTTTTTTCTGTTTTTCCATATTGGTAGTTTTATTTTTTTAATAAATGGGAACAAATTAAGTGTAGCAGTTATGTAGAAACAACTTTATAATAAGTTGGGGCGTTAATAATCTCCAAACCAATTGGAATTCGTGCATCAAATTTGGTTAGTTTTTAAATTAAAGGTAAAGGTTGTAAAATCGTAGTTCTTCTAGAACCGGCAATTATGTGCTCCGTTTGCTCACAGCAGGGGCGCTTAAGCTAGACAAAGCTACTTTTAGAAAAACTTGGCTTGTCGCCAAGTCTTTCTGGCGAAAGCTATCGTTTTCTTATACGATAAAGTGAAACTTCATTCAGTAGGAATTTTCTTCCCTCTCCTACTGAATGTTAGTACAGCAAGGGTATGACCTTAAGGCCCTGAACCAATCGGGCATTTAGGTGCCATTTTCTCACACTTTGACTCTTTTGTATCAATTTAGGACTTGAAGTGGGAAACTTACGGCACCTTACATGCGGGATAAAGCCTAAAGTTTTATACTTTCCTATAGTGTTTAAAAAAGTTATCCAACGTATAGAACAGATATAATTCTTAAAAACAATAACAAAATCGAGTGAGATAAGTATCCCACTCAATGGATTACAGGAAATGTATGAAATGATATAAATTTTCTTATTCTACAATAGTTACGTTAACTGTTCTTACACCCCAATTGGTTGCTTCACCTTTTGTTGGGACAAATAAGTCAATTTTATTACCTTTGATTGCACCACCAGTATCAGCAGCTGTTGCATAGCCATACCCTTCAACATAAACTTTTGAACCTAGTGGAATAACACTTGGATCAACAGCAATTACTTTTGCATCTGGATTTTCCTTTAAGTTTACACCTGTAGCCGTAATACCCGAGCAGCCGTCACAGCTTGCCGTATAAGCAGTTGCTGTTACAGAAAATGTTTTACCTGCAGGTTTTTCCTGTTTTTCTTGCGCGGGTGCTTGATTACTTGCAGGAGCTTTTGGAGCTGCTGCTGTTGCTTTAGCCTCTGGAGCTTTTGGAGCCGCTGCTTTAGGTTCTGGAGTTGTCTCCTGCTTATCCACTGTTTGCTCCGTTTGTTTTTTCGGTTGTGGTGCTGCCTGTTCTACATTTGTTGCTGGCTTATTTTGGGAAACAGTAACTCCTTCTAAAGTTAATTCTTGCCCAATTACAATAAGATCTGAGCCTAGGTTATTCCAATTTTTTAGATCTTCTACAGATACATTGTATTTTTGAGAAATAGCAAACAATGTATCTCCTTTTTGGACTTTATATTTCATTTTTGCTTGTTTATTTATTAGTAATGTTTGTTTCGGATAAATTACTGTAGATTTCAAATCATTTATTTCAACTAAGTTTTCTACTGTCGTATTGTGTTCGTTAGCAATATTCCAAAGGTTATCTCCTGCTTTTACATCATACTCATCTGCTGATACTGTAGTAGCAGCAGTGCCAGCGATAATCATACCAGTCGCGAATGAAGCCATAATCTTTTTCATTCGTTTTCCCTCCTTAAATATCTGACATAGCCTATCCTAACACAGCAATTCAGGTAGTGCAGTTACAGAATGTTTAAAACTCCATTACAAGAATTACCAAAACCAATGAATTATATTACATTTGTAATGTGTTTGAGACAAAAGGACTACCAATCTTTCATTTTGACTTACTATAGTCATAGAGTCACTTATCCTGTAATATCGCATCCTCTATTCCGGAAAAAACGAACACCAAAAATTTGTCTCCTTTCGTTTAGAATGAAAGCTGACATAAACTAACTTATCACGTAACGCGCAGAAGACAGGTCGTCGATATCCTCATCACTTTTTACACCTTTAAAACGTCTAAAGTGAAATTTCGTTAGTGGGGTTGTTCCTTCATACGAATCAAGCATTCTAGTTCATATTCGGCATAACTATCGAACTGGGAATCTTTCAGCACCTTAGACAGTATAAAATGATTACGACGCCAACACCAATTGTATGGGATACATACTTTTATACCTTTTTTCCTTCCAAATAATTTTTGACCGCACTAATTTTTCATTAGCTGTAAATTTAGCCATTAGAAAAACTTGGCTTGTCGCCAAGTCTGCGAAAGTTATCGTTTTTCTTATACGCAATAAGCCATAAAGTTTTATACTTTCCTATAGTAAAAAAACTGCACCACCACATGTTGTTTGAAAGTTCAACATTTCGGGTGCAGTTCCATGAAGGATATGTTTATTGTCTGTTCTATTAAATATCAGCTAAACAGCCCTTTAAAAAAGTTGGCAATTGCTTGGAAAAGCTCACTGAAGAAGTTAGCTACTTTTTCCCAAAACCCTTCATCTAAACCAAGTTCTTCAGCTTTATCCTTGATTGCTGTCGAGATATCATCTAATTGACTTTTCACTTGGTCAAAATTTATATTTAAATCGCGCATTTTATCAATTAAATTAATTAGCATTTGTCGATCTGCTTCACTTAAAGATATTTCCAGCTTATCCAGTTGCTCTTGAACAATCCGTTCTACATCTTCTTTCGTAGCTGGGTTCTGTTCGGCAATCGTCTTTTTGATCTCCGTAAGCAGTTGACTAGCCTTTTCTTCTCCAACACCTTTTTTTCCAGCTAGTTGTGTTGCTACTCCCAGTTCTTCATTAGCAAGCTCCATCCGCTCTTTATCAAGCTCTTGCCCGTCTACATCATACGCTTTATAAATCCCCGTTAATGCAGAATGACCACTAACTTTTACAGGAGAAGCCACATCAACCGTTGCATTTTCGACACCAGCTGTAAGCAACGCATTTGCGTACATTTCTTTCGTGACCTCTGTAATATTTTCTGGAGTTACAATATTAATAGTTAGTCCATTTCCTTCTTCTTGAAGCGCTATTTTAGCACTTGAATACATATTTGAATTTGGGTTTCCATTAATATACTTGGCTGCATCTTTTCCAGATACATCATATTCGTCAACAGCATCTCCATCTTTTACATTTAACAATTCACGAACTTTAGCACGCTGATCACTCGTTAATTGAGCCCCATAAACAACAATTGGCTGTCCCAACTTTTCATTAATACTATCTGAATTACTAGCTCCACTATCAGCATGAACAGACAAGCTTGTCCCTATTACCAGTAAAGCAATTAACATGATTAGTAGAAATTTACTTCCTTTTCTTATCATCCTTTATTTCTCCTTTATCAGTTCTTGCTTTATTTTATGCTTTCTTCAAGCTAAATATCATTATACCTCTTTTTTTTATGTATGAATACATTTTTGAAAAAAATTACAACCTGGGATGTATTTTACTGCTAATGTATGCAACAGCACTAAAGTGCATATCAAATACAAGAACCAGGAAGTTCAGCTGTTAGCGATAAGCAGAATAGACACTATTAGAGACCAAAGCAAGCCGTCTGAGTTTGATGTTTAACCGATCTTTGAACAGCCCCTTACTGTTCATCATATATATTGCTTTATATGAAAACATGCCCATTGGAACATAAAATTATTTTTAGAAAGCTGTAATTTTTCTTATACTATAAAGCCAGTTTTATATTTTCCTATAGTGTAAAAAAACTCATCAATACCTATGAGAAGAATCAATAGAACATTTTCGTTGTATTCTTTAAAAGATTAACGTGTCTTTGTTGTTAAAATCGACAATGACGCTTTCAATATTTCGTGCTAAGCAGATAACTTTCCTTTGCTTCATAAATGCGATAATATTTAGGGTGACGAAATATCTTATCAGAAAGAAGGGTATTGCCATTATTGACGATTATCCGATCGTGAAGAGAAACTTAGCAATCATGTGGTTTGCTAACTTTTTTATTTCTGGAAGTATGACAATGGTACTTCCATTTATTTCTTTGTACATTGAATCTATGGGTAATTTCTCGGACTCATATGTACAAAATTGGTCAGGTTGGATTTTTGCTATTACCTTTGTTACCGCATTTATTTTTTCACCTATTTGGGGAAGAATCGGTGACAAGTACGGACGGAAGAACATTCTTATATTTTCTGCAATTGGAATTGGCTTGTCCATTTTCCTAATGGGCTTTGCCACTACGGTTTGGCAATTATTTTTTCTCCGCTTCATTATGGGGATTGCAACCGGGTTTATCCCTATGTCACAAGCTTTTATCTCAACACAAACACCAAAAAATATCGCTGGAAGAGTACTTGGTACACTACAGACAGGGAGTATTACGGGGGCGTTAATGGGACCTTTATTAGGAGGAACGCTTGCTGATACATTTGGCTTTGCTAGTACATTCAAATGGGTATCCGTTACGATTTTTCTTTCTGCTCTAATCGTTCTCTTTGGCGTTAAAGAAATAAGACTACATGTTGATGATGAAAAGGAAAACAAACTATATACAAGTAAGCAAGTTATCCACCATATTGTAGCTAATCCAATTTTATTAGCAGTTTTGCTAATGTCAACATTAGTTCAGATCGCTCACTTTAGCATTCAACCAATATTATCTTTATTTGTTGCTGATATTCACGGACCAGTAAATGTTGCCTTTTTCTCCGGTGTAGCTTTCTCCGCAGCGGGTCTTGGTAACTTACTCATGTCTAGAAGGCTTGGAAGACTTGGTGATAAAGTTGGCTACATTAAAGTGATGACTACACTACTATTCATGGCAGGGATTGTATACCTTCCGGGCGCTTTAGTTACAAATATTTGGCAGCTTGTCATCTTACGCTTCTTGTTGGGAATTTCAATTGGCGGTATTATTCCGGTTCGAATTGCCTACATCCGGCAAACAGCACCACTTTCTATGCAAGGTGAAGTGTTAGGATATAACACAAGCTTACGCTTCCTTGGAAATATTATTGGACCTGTATTAGGTGGAGCAATAGCAGGTTTTTTCGGGTTTTCAGCAGTATTTGTTGTTACAGGTGTATTGCTCTTAACAGGTGGTATTACCATGCTCGTTTGTTGGTATAAGTACGAATACAATCATTCCCATTCCCGCTCATTATCTACACGGAAAAGTTAAACCGAGGACATTTTTGTTCTCGGTTTAACTTATTCATATAGATTCTTATCAAATGTAGCGATCATTTTTTATGGCGAAAGCTATCGTTTTCTTATACTATAAACCATAAAGTTTTATGCTTTCCTATAGTACAAGAGAATCGGATAAAAAACGATTAAAGATGACAATAATTTTACCGTTTTCAAAATAAGCTTTCCATTTTTAGCAAATAAAGATAAACTAGCTTTACATTTGCTTGGAAAGTTGGGATGATATGTCCTCTAACAAACTAAGAAAAATTACATTGTTTAGCTTAACATGGCCAATATTCATTGAAATACTGCTTCATATGTTAATGGGTAATGCAGATACGTTAATGCTTAGCCAATATTCCGATAATGCAGTAGCTGCTGTTGGGGTATCTAACCAAGTTCTCTCTGTAGTCATTGTTATGTTTGGATTTGTAGCTCAAGGTGCAGCTATATTAATCGCTCAGCATCTTGGAGCAAATAACCGTAAGCAAGCTAGGGAAATAACAGTAACTGCTATTAGCTTAAATTTATTATTCGCTATCGTACTAAGTACTGCTCTGTTTCTAGGAACAAAGGAAATCCTTCAGTTAATCGATCTGCCATTAGAAATTATGGATGAAGCCTCTAGCTATATGAAAATTGTTGGCGGTCTTATCTTTATACAAGCATTAATCATGACAGTAGGAGCTATTTTACGTAGCTACGGATTCACCAAAGATACGATGTCTGTAACAATCGGGATGAATATTTTAAATGTGATTGGTAACTACATTGTTATCTTTGGACCATTTGGATTTCCTGTTTTAGGAGTTGAAGGGGTAGCATACTCCACAGCTATAAGCCGCTTCATCGGATTTCTATTTATTTTCTATTTATTACTAAAGCGCAGTCAAGAAAAAATGGATTTCTCTAATTTTTTCCGGTACCAAAAACAACATATTAAACCATTGCTGCAAATTGGGATTCCCTCAGCAGGTGAGCAATTATCTTATAACGCCAGTCAAATGATGATCACATACTTTGTTGCTCAATTGGGAACACTGGCAATAACGACAAAAGTATATGCACAAAATTTAATGATGTTCATCTTTTTGTTTTCGATTGCGATTGGACAAGGAACACAAATTTTAATTGGACATATGATCGGTGCTGGAAAAATGGAAGAAGCTTATCAACGAGCAATAAAAAGCTTGAAGATCTCTATCGTTATTTCCTTAAGCATTGCCACTATTGCTTATTTGTTTTCTGATTCGTTATTGGGCATTTTTACCAATAACCCTTCGATTATAGAAACAGGTGGTGCATTATTATTAATGACCATCATCCTTGAGCCTGGACGCGCGATAAATATTGTTATGATTAGTTCCCTGCGTGCTGCTGGTGATGTGAAATTTCCAGCATATATTGGCATTGCTGTAATGTGGGGAATTGGGGTTACCATTGCTTGGTTTTTCAGTATCTATTTACATCTCGGGCTTATAGGTATTTGGATTTCCTTTATTGCCGATGAATGGTTACGGGGTATGTTCATGTTACGACGTTGGAAGAAGCGGAATTGGGTATCGATGAGCTTTGTAGATAGTGAGGAGAATAAACCTAGTACGTTTTAGAAGATTGATTTCTTAGTGAATATATGCTACAACTAACAAAGCCCCTTATGATGTGTTCAAAAAAGAAATGTAAATTTGGACGACACAGTTTTAATAAAGCGCCGCAGAAATTCGACGTGTCATTTTTATGCGAATTTTGAACATCCTATCCTATTAAAAGTTCAAAAGAGGATAAAAAGGACCAAGAAGTTCAAGGCGGCGATGTTTCGAGCAGTGGAATGTATACAGTAATACATGAACAGCGCAGAAACAAGACAACGCAGGAATTCGACGTGTCATTTTTATGCGAGTTTTGAACATCCTATCTAGGGTAACTTGAAATAGAAAGAAAGTGATAGCACAAAATGGGCATTGTCGTAGTTGAAGTCTGTGACGGAAATGCAATCACTTCTATTGATATAGAGGAAATTTTAGAACGGGAATTTCCCGAAGTAGCTGTGCTTATAAACGATTGTTTATCATTTTGCGGATTATGCCGGGTGAAACCATTTGCAATCGTAAACAATAAACGCATTTTCGGAAACACACCAGAAGAATGCTTAGATAAAATTAGAGCAGCTATTAAAGAAGAACTGGCTAAATATGAATAAGAGCCCGTTCTTCTTTTTATATTAGAAAAATTTACACATAGATTAATTAAACGTGGTAGAATTTTGGGGTTGCATATGTACAACTAGCAGGTAACCTGCGTTAGCTGTATAGCCAACTTATTTATTTTGGCAATTTCCCGGGAAATATGTCGTAAATCACATCAGCATAAAGTAAATCTTATCCGTGAGGGTTTTTCTTTATCGCCGATTGTTAGAATGAACAAAATTGGGTATTTGACTTGCAGCTGGATTCCTTGCTTTTCCTCCTAGGGCTTACCCCCTAGCATGGTGGTGAAGTCTTACTGCCAGTTACGTCAGGATAAATAGTACAAAATGACTAATTGACCTTTAATAAAGATTTATTTTGTTGGGTTATAATACATAAAATTTTGCATCCTCGGTCTCTTAAGCGTCCATATTGATAATAACATCCATCTCTACTAAAGCATCTTTCGGTAGCTTACTAACCTCCATGGTAGATCTCGCAGGATACGGTTTTTGTAAAAAACTTCCATATATTTCATTAACAATTGCAAAATCATCCATCGAGTTTAAATAAATAGAAAACTTAACCGCTTTTGATAAATCCGCTCCTGCTTGCTTAACTATTGCTTCAATGTTTTGTAAAACTTGCTTTGTTTGGCTCTCAATCCCTTTTACCATCTGGCCAGTTTCTGGATTGATACCAATTTGACCAGATACAAACAGCAAATTATCGGTCTGGATAGCCTGTGAGTACGGGCCTAAAGCAGCTGGTGCTTGTTCGGTTTGAATTGCTTTATTCATCCTATTTCCTCCTTTAAACAATTATGCTATTTCGATTACTTCTCTTGTTTTAACTCATCCCTATACGCCATTACGGATTTCACGTAGTATATATCTCCATAACAAGCATCAAGTTCTCTCGCCCCATCACGTAAGCAACGATATTTCTCTTTATCAGGATCGTTAGCATACATTTCCTGCGAAAAGTGAATTGCAGCTTCCTGTGAAAAGCCCTTTCCCTGTTCATTGAGATAGTTAATAAATCCTCTGCCAAAATTATAAGCCTGTACTGCTACGAGTAAATCTTCGTCTGCATCATTTAACGTTTGAGAAAAATAATAAATACCTTGCTTAATGGATATCTCTGGATCTTTGATACAGTTTCTCTTTCCACAATAACTCTCAGATGCTTGCATCGGATCATCTCCTCGCCCGCCAGATTCTTGCATCATGATCGCAAGAATGGTGTCAACATGTTTTTCGATACCGAATTGTTTTGCATACTTTTCGACAAGCGGACGATAGGCTTTTACGTTATCGCTAATCAACGAATCCGTTTGCCCAGAAGACTGGTTGTTGTCTGTTTGATTAACCAATAGCGGAATCCCGGTAAACAAGACAATAAAAACGATAGCAATAAACATAGCTTTTTTAATTGATTTTGATAATCTCTTGTTGTGTTTCATCTTATCTTAATCCTTTATCATGTAAGATACAAGTGTGCTGACAACCCACCTGAATAGCAAAAAAGAAAGGCTGCTTTATCAGATATATCTGGTGTCCAATCAGAAAAGCTTGAAGTAACATACAGAATCACGCCAATTAAACTGCTAACCAATATGTATACTAATATACTCTGCTCACGCCTTATTTGTCTCAAACTATAGTACAAAATAGCAACAAGTATGATAGAAACCATCATATGAAGACCAAATTCGCTTCATTCGTTCCATGCGTTAAAAACAGGGATATAGTCAACATTTAGTAATAAGGTGTATCATGTGGACGCAACTAGTTGAATAAGCTTTAAACAACCTCCAATCTAAAATCCGTAATAAGCCAATTGTTACTAGTTTACTAATTCCCAATATTCCCCTTTACTCTGTATCTATTATATTAAAACAATTCTTCTTTATTTCAAAGTGAATGAATGAGAAACAGTTCATTCATCTTCTATATTAAGTCCAAATAGACTTGAAAAATATGAGTAAATGGGTTTGTTTTTTTATATATGCGGCAATACCTCGTCTACATGATTTAGAGGGGAACGACGAACACCAAAATGGAAACCAGTAATTTTTACACTTATATCTATATCCAAACATGTATAAATAAGCACACCATGTTCTTTAGCAATGGCTTGCAGTGTCTCTAATTGCTGGAAGTGATTTTTTTAGCTCCATTCTTATTCGCTCGAGCAATATTTATTATAGATTCTTCATCTAATGATAGATCCCTATCAAAATGTCATCAAATCCCTGCTTATGTAAAAATAATGCCTCTTAGGAGCAATAACACTTTAATCCTTGAAAAACAGGACGTGATGCCAAAATGCGCTTTAGTACAGGGATAGACCGAATGGATTCGAGTCAGATTGTTTTACCACTTGCATTTCATCTAGGTTGTTTAAAGGAAGGATTAATTTTGGTTTTACCTTTAAATCTATTTTTTCATTCATAATGCCCCCTACTCACCTAAAAACTAGCTTCTCTTCCATCTCTATCTGAGACAAGCTGCAAATGCGCTTGGAATAAGGTGATAAGATTCTTGTAATTCACTTTTTTCAAGCATAAAATAAGGGTGATCCGTTTATTTGATCACCTTTCCGAGAGTACTATCTATTCTGAATATTGGTTCTTTATAAATGTGATTATTCCATTAACCACTGGCTGTTTTTTGTATTTCCTCTTCATCCGAACCTTTTGATCGCTTCAGATAAAATTGCCCAGCGATCATAATAATAAATGCCACAAGACCAAAAAGATCCGTATTACCTTCCGGATAGATTAATAATAAACCAACTGCTATTGCTAGCAAACGAGCTAACCAATGAAGTTTTATATACCAAAACCCAATTAACCCAGCTCCAATAGCAATCATCCCAGTAATTGCCGTAATCAAAATCCAAGTAACCTCTAGAATCGTTGCATCAATCATCAACAGTTGCGGTTGTAATACAAACATGTATGGGATGATAAAGGCCGCAATTGCCAGTTTGGCAGCATTTGCCCCGGTACGAATTGGTTCGCCACCGGAAATTCCTGTCGCTGCAAAAGCAGCTAACGCAACTGGAGGCGTGATGTCTGCAACAATTCCGAAATAAAATACAAACATATGCCCCGCTAAAACCGGAATTGCAACCTCAAGTTGATTGTTTAACGCTAAAATAGCTGGTAAAGCTATTGTCGAGGTAATAATATAATTTGCTGTTGTCGGTGAACCCATTCCTAAAACAATGGAAGTAATCATTGTAAAAAATAGAGTCAATAGTAATTGTATTTCTGCAGAGGTTGTAATAGCTTCTGCCATGCTTACTAAACTATTTCCTAATTTTAATCCAAGCCCGGTTTTCGTTACTACACCTACAATAATTCCCGCACATGCTGTTGCTGCAGCGACTCCTAAAGCAGTTCTCGCTCCTGAAGTCAACGCTATAATAAACTTTTTCGGCGTAATTCTTGTATCTTTTCTAAACAAACTCACTAAAACCGTTATCCCAATACCATATAATGCTGTTCGTTCAATACTAAATCCTTCAAATAACAACCAAACAATCGCTATAATAGGCAAAAGCAAATGAATCTTCTTTAAAACTTCCTTTTTTGGTGGAATTTGCTCCTTTGGTAAACCATAAAGCCCGAGGCGTTTCGCTTCTAAATGTGTCATGATCCAAATCCCTGAAAAGTATAAAATAGCTGGAATTAAAGCCGCTTTAGCTATCTCCCAATATCCTACACCCGCAAACTCAATCATCAAAAAAGCAGCTGCACCCATTATCGGTGGCATAATTTGACCGCCGGTTGACGAAGCTGCTTCAACTGCACCTGCAAAATTTGGTTTATATCCTAATCGCTTCATCATTGGTATTGTATACGAACCAGTTGTAACCGTATTGGCAACAGAACTTCCAGAAATAGTTCCATTTAATGCACTGGAAAAAATTGCAACCTTTGCTGGTCCACCAGTACGCCTTCCAGCAAGAGAAATGGCCAAATCATTAAAATAATTTCCGACGCCCGTTTGGACAAGAAATGCACCAAATAATAGAAAGAGGAAAATATAGGTCGAGGAAACTTGCAAAGGTGTACCTAAGATACCTTCTGTTGTAAAAAACATGGAATTGATAAGCTGCTCTAGGCTTAATCCTCTATGCGCAAGCATACCAGGCATTTGTCTACCAAAGAAAGCGTAAATTAAAAATAGAGCGGCAATTACCGTTATTGGTAAACCGACAGCGCGCCTTGTTGCCTCTATGACCAATATTATCGCTAATCCCCCAATAACCATTTGTACTTGGGAGATACCGCCAACCTGCTGAACAATCGTATCATAATATAATGGCCAGTACCCACATACGATGATTGACAACATTACTAGAATATAGTCATACCATGCCACTTTATGCTTTATCCCTTGTTTTTTTCTAGCGGGAAATAGCAGGAAAATTAATGATAGAGCAAATCCTAAGTGTATCGTTCTCTGAATATACGCTGTCTTTTGTCCAAATGCACCCGTATATAATTGAAAAATAGAGAAGGATAGTAGACCTATAAAGACGATGGCAGCAGCTACTCCGGCTAACTTTCGCGTATTAGATTCCGCATCATACTTCTGTAGCAACTCTTCTTGCTCTTGTCTCGTAATCTCATCTTTTGCATCATTCATGTATCCTCATTCCTTTCAAGAATTGCCATAACGTTAGGTTCTCAATCTTCAACGTAAACCAATCACCAGGCTTAAAAAATTCATTTAAGTAAATCTGATTTTCCGCATATTCTCCCCATACTAAACGATTTTCAGAAACAACTTTCCCGTTTCGTAATTTAATTTGTTGAAATTGATTGTTCAAATTTTTAATATGGTACTTCCCATTCTCATAGGAAAACTCTTCCCCATTTTGTGCATTAGCAGGCATACCGATCCCAAATTCTTCAAAAATGATTTCCGTTTGCCGAATCGATTGTTGTTCAGTAACAACATATTTTTCGATCACATCTTTTAAATGAATAGAATGTGTGAAAATTAATTGAAATTCTTCGCCTTCATTAATTGGTAAAAATGCAGCAACTCGCTCTGTATTCTCTTGATAGAATATTAATGCCGAACGAAAAGGTACAAATAGCATGATCCATACGATTATGCAAAGGAGCAAAATAGTGATGAGAAGATATTTTTTTCTGTATATTCCCTTCATATTCATCTCACCTTAGATTTAATAAATTAAAGAGGATGGTCAAAAGATATGTCGAAATTCCTCGTCATTAGAACGTATAAAACATTACTGCTAACGTTAAAATAACGCGAACAGAATTTTAAAATTCAACATAAAAAGCACAACGCCAGCAGCTACGTTTTCTTTACCCGCTTATTTCATCGCTACTTCGTGTATTCAAATACATTCACTTTGCCACTCGAGACGGCTTTCCTTCGAACTTCGATACACAAGACGTCAATCGACATGGACTCGAATCTAAAGAAAGGCCGACGAAAAACGGGCTTGCCGTCCACCGTCGGCATCCCCCTTTAGAATGTTTTCTTTTTCGTAAAGAACTCTCCAGTCTGTACATCGCTAACCGACTGCTTCTAGCTTTTGTTCTCCTAGAAAAAGAAGGACATTTTTTCTATATGGGATGTACGATTACGGAGCTTCCCTTATCCTGTTACAATGCTGATACTATCGTAGGGAGTAGGAAGTTTATTACAGCTTGAGCGCACACTAGACGAAGCTCGTTTCAAAAAACAATATCCATTATGCTCCAAACGGATATTGTTTCTAGATAATAATGAAATCGTCAACAAAAATACATTGCGTTTTTCCAAGGTCGTATCCGATCCTAAGCTTTTACCACCTTTTTGAACACGAACTTAAAGCACAGATAGCATGAAACTTTCCTAAACCTGAAAGGCATTCGAGTTAAACATGAAAGAGCCGGCAGCAAATTACTCATTATAGATTTAAAGCCGGCCATGAAATAACATTACTCCGATGAAGATACTCCTTCTTCGTCAAAGTATTTTTTAGCACCTGGATGTAAGTCAACACCGATACCCTCAAGAGCAGACTCCTTCGTTATATACTCACTTTTATCATGGGAAATTTTATCTGTATTATCATATATTGCTTTCGTAATATCATAAACAACATCTTCCGAAAGGTCTGTTGTAACAGCTAACATGGCTAAAACAGCCACTGTTGGTACATCATTCTTTATATCATACGTTCCTGCTTTTACTGTATCACTCGCATAATATGGATACTTTTCTATTAAGGCGTCCACTTTATCCTGTTCAATTGGCACAATGCTAACATCTACTTGTGCTGCTAATCCTTCGACTGCTCCAGTTGGTGTCCCTGCAGTAATAAATGCTGCATCAATGTTTCCGTCTTGGATACCCCCAGTGGATTCACCAAAATCAAGGTTTTGTGCTTTAATATCGTCCATAGACATATCGTGAATTTCTAGAATTTGTTCAGCATTGACATACGTTCCAGAACCAGGGGCTCCTACTGAAACGGATTTTCCAGCTAAATCTTTCACAGAATTAATGCCAGAATCCTTTGTTGTAACAATTTGAATGGTTTCTGGATAAAGCGAACCTAATGCTACAACATTATCAATAGGATCACCTTCGAATGTATTAATACCTTCAACAGCATTCGACATGACGTCTGTTTGTACAAATGCTATTTGTGCATCCCCATCCCTTAGTGCAACCACATTGTCCGCAGAAGCATTGGATGATTGTGCATCTGTTTGAATACCTGTTTCTTTACTAATAATGTTGGCCATCTCTCCACCCAGTGGGTAATAGGTACCACTTGTACCGCCCGTCAACATGCTTAAGAATTCCGGTTTTTCAGTTGTTTTTTCATTGTCTCCTTTATTATTTGCATTAGCTTTTTCTCCTTCATCATTTCCACCACAGGCAGCTAAAAATAATGTAAATCCAAATAGAATTGATATCAACCATAGCCATTTTTTCTGTTTCATGAAAATTCTCCCCCTTTTAGCATAATATCGAATATATTTTACCCTGTTTAGTATTTTATTGTCAAACTATTATAAACAGAACAAATAGGTTAAATATTATAACTGTAAGCGAAAACAATATTATTTGAAAACATTTTATTTAGAAATAGGAACGAAACAAAGGCGATCATCTAACGAAATTAAAAGAAACTGTCTATAATTGACTCGTTTCTGATAGCTAAGGTTTTTTCTTAATGTAATACTCGGCTCTCAAAGTGGGAGACTTACGGTACCTTACATACGGGATAAACAGAAAACAGATTAGTTCGCCACAACTAATCTGTTTTCTGTCATCTATTACTTAATGATTGAATTATTGCGCTTACTGTTTCTTCTCTTGTTATACTACCGACCCGCTGCCCCGCCCATAATGATTGATATTGCGGATTAGCTTGTTGTTGAGCTACTTTTCGGATATCCTTTGTTAATTCATTTTGAATCGGAAATGGCATCGCTGGTACCTGTTTTTGCTCCAATTCTTTAATAAATGTATTTACGATTCCCCTTGCAGGACGACCGGAAAAATATTTAGTAATCACTGTATCCTCATCATTTGCTTTGATTAATGCATCCTTATAAGAATCAGCTGTACCCGCTTCCTTTGCTACAAGAAAACGTGTACCAAGCTGTACCGCTGCTGCTCCCATCGCTAATAAGCCTTCTATCTGCTCTTTGCTATAGATTCCCCCAGTAGCAATAACAGGAACCTCTACTGCTTCAATTATAGAAGCAAGTAAAGAAACTAACCCTATATCACAGCCGTTCGGATATTTCTCCATATGAAAAGTTCCACGATGTCCACCTGCTTCATACCCTTGAGCAACGATCATATCATAACCTGCTGCTTCAAGCTGCTTCGCTTCCTCAACATTCGTCGCCATACCAATTAGAATTACCTGATTTGCTTTTAGCTTTAGAATATGCTCCTTGGAAAGCAGTCCAAATGCGGTACTGACTATTGGCACTTTTTCTTCTAAAATAACCTCTATATTTTCCAGCAAATAATCCATTGTCTGTACATGATCCATGCCACTGGTAATCCCTAACTCTTCACGGAATTTGTTTAATTCCGCTTGCATACCCGAGACATCATCTGAAAAAGCCTTTAAATTGGTGGCAAAAACATTCACCGCAAATGGCTTTTTTGTTTGTTGCTTTATTTGCTGAATAGTTTTTCGCAGTGACTCCGGGTTCATATAGCCTGCCCCAATTGTTCCCAATGCTCCTTCATTTGCCACTGCTGCTACTAATTCAGGCGTAGTAATCCCACCAGCCATTCCTGCTTGAATAATTGGTATGTTAACACCTGTAAGTTGCAAAAAACGGTTCATCCCATTTTCTCCTCCTTCTAATTTCCAGATAATTTGATCATACCATGAAAACATTAATAGATTAGCATTTTCCCCCATTCTTAAAAATCTGTTTTTAATAGAAACTATTTTCTCATTAGATGATATTACAAAATAGATTTAACAGGTATATTCAAATATAATCTTGACAATTATCAGAAGATTGGCTACCATATTGCTAATCTAAATAGGACTACAACTTTCTTACTTGTATAAATCACACTAATACTTTAATACATTAGCGCGTTTTCTTATTAATCATGTTATCTATCATGTGGCAAGTACTACAAAATATAATTTATAGGGGCGATACGATGAGGATGAAAGTGGCCATATTTGGCAGAAAAGCAATGGTCAATCATACGAATAAAGTTATGAATAGTTACAAGGATATGGAATTTAATTTTTTTCTTTACTCTAACATGGAAGAGATCAGATTATTAATCGATAAAGCATACCTATGTGATATATTTCTGTTTACAGAACAACTCCCTTACTTGTTTATCAAGAAGAAATTAATTCGAAAAAAACTTCCCTGTATTCATGTTTCGTTTGATGAATACATGTTATTAACTACATTGCATCAGCTGCAAACAGAAAAAACAAAAGCACACAAGCGATTTTCTATCGATGCTTGCGATGACAGACCGGTTAAAAATGTCCTGTCTGAATTAGGCATTCAAGAGAATGAAGTTCACATCTTAAAAATGGACGAAACAATGTTTATCAATTATCACCAAGTTACCAACTATCATCAGCATTTATGGGAGCAAGGGAAGATTGACTTCGTATTGACCTCCTTAGATGAGGTAAAGCATACGCTAAAACAAAAAAACATTCCCGTTAGTTGTATGTCAATCCCCAAAGTAAATCTGGCAGCCGCAATTGATGAAGCAAGGAAAATCGGACAATTATACAATTACCAAAAAAACAACGTTCAAGTTGTAATAGGATACCTAGAATTGAAAGGAGTAAACCAACCAGGCAAAGAAGCTTGCTATACATTACATCAGCTTATTGCCGAATTTGTTCAGCAAACGAAGGCAACGGTTGTTACCAATCATGATAAACAACTTGTACTTTTCGGCACAAACCCAGTCTTAGAGCAAATAAAACAGTATTACCGTGACTTTCCATTATTACACATCATTGAGCAACAACTAGAAGCTCCGGTTGCTATGGGATTTGGTGTAGCTTTAAACGCCAACGAAGCAGAAAAAAATGCCCGACTAGCATTAAAATCCGCTCAAGCTACAAATGATAGTAAGTGCTACCTCGTTAATCAGTGCCAAGATATCATTGGTCCAATTGGTGTCCCGAAAACCTTTGACACTTCCAAACTATACCATGCACTCATTCATGAAGCACGTTTAAACAATGATCTATCTTATAACTTTATCCAGTTTATTACGAAACGAAATAACGAACCTTTCTCCTCCCATGATTTCGCCTTACACTATAAAGTGACCAAGCGTAGCGCCGAGCGTACTATTAATAAGCTGTTATCAGGCAAGGTTATTAAAATAGCCGGCGAAGAGAAGCCTTACGTGAGAGGAAGACCAAGAAAGCTGTTTAATTTAAATTTATGATCCACCGTTTACAAACAGCTTCCTAACATAGCCGGTCAGAAAGAAGAAAATGATTCATTACATTTATAGGAACAAAAGCTAGAAGCCTCGGTTAGCAGCGTACAAACCGGAAAGCTTCTGAAGCGATAAAGGGAAACTTCATTTCTTGGAGCGCTTTTCCCAAGAAATGTTAGTACCGTAAGGAAATGACCTAAAGGCCCTTGAACCAATCGGGGATTTAGGTGCCGGTTTCGATAACTTAAACTTCTCCGTATTCTCTCAGTTGTAATTTTACGGCACCTTACATACGGGATAAAGGGAAACTTCAATCAAGGAGTACCTTTCTCCTTGAAAAAGAAGAACGCTTTTTCTGCGTGGGATACATATTCAATGAAGCTTTCCTTGTCCTGTCAATCCAAATAAATCAGGAATGTTGGAGTCGTTTTTCTTATCCTGTCCGCCTATGTTTTTTGGTCAATTTACATCAGATATTCTTATAAAGGATTTAATCATTTCTACCTTGATTCGTTTCCCTTGATGATTTTAAAACAAGATTTTCGTACAACTAATAGCCGGTTAAAATGTTCTAGATATTTAACAACTCACGAATATCATCTTCACTTAAGGAAGAAAGCATTGTCTCTCCTGGTTGGATAACTTGATCAATCAATTCACGTTTTTTCTGTTGTAACTCATAAATTTTTTCTTCAATCGTTCCTTCTGTTATTAAACGAATGACTTGAACGACATTTTTTTGTCCGAATCGGTGAGCTCGCCCTGTCGCTTGGTCCTCAACAGCAGGATTCCACCATAAGTCATATAAAATAACGGTATCTGCGCCTGTCAAATTTAGTCCCGTGCCACCAGCCTTAAGAGAGATTAAAAATACATCATTTTCACCATTATTAAATCGTTCACTCATCTCTAAGCGTTCCTGTGATGATGTTTGCCCGTGCAAGTAGAAATAGCCAATTCCTTCATTTTCTAACCGATGTTTAATAATTTCATGCATGGATGTAAATTGCGAGAAGATCAGCATACGCTTTCTATTTCTTCTAGCATTGCGAATAGTTTCCATGAGCTGGATAAGCTTTCCAGATTCTCCTTGATAATTTTCAATAAACAAGGAAGGGTGGCAGCAAATCTGTCTAAGTCGGGTTAACCCCGCTAAAATTTTCATTCGATTTTTCTGGAAGCTGCTTTCACTTATCGTCTGTTGAGCTTCCTTCTGTAATTGTCGGTGATACCCTATATACAATTCTTTCTGATCTTTGGTTAGTTCAGATGTATGAACAGTTTCGATTTTATCCGGCAGTTCACTCAACACATCCTGCTTTAATCGGCGCAAAATAAACGGTCTTGTCATCATTGCAATTTTGTCATAAGACATTTGTTTAAACGTTCTTTGATTCGGCATAAGTCCGGGAAGGATGACTTGAAAAATAGCCCATAGTTCATCAATCGAGTTCTCAATCGGTGTACCACTTAGGGCAAATCGACGTAATGCATTTATTTTCCGGACTGCTCTTGAGGTTTTTGTTGCGTAATTTTTAATAAATTGAGCTTCATCAAGAATTAACGTTTGAAATGATAGCTCCTTGTATATATCAATATCTTGCCGTACTGTTGCATAAGAAGTAATCCACACATCCATTGTCTGGGAACTGGCAATTTTCTCTTTTCGTTCCTGTGGTGTTCCTGTTAAAACAGCTACTTCTAAATGTGGGGTAAATTTTGCAAACTCATTTTTCCAATTATAAACAACGGAAGATGGTGTCACAATTAAGTGTGGATACTCTCCTTTTTCTGAAGCAAGATAACAAATACTTTGTAATGTTTTTCCAAGACCCATATCATCTGCCAAAATCCCGCCTAAGTTATACTCACTTAACGACTTAAACCACTGAAACCCTGTTTCCTGATAACTGCGTAAGGTAGCATTTATTCCTTCCGGAGGCGGATATACCTGCTCTTCGGGTGACCTTAGGTGATGCAAGAGTTTGCGAAATGATACATCATAATTTTTATCTGTTTTTAGTAATTCATCCACCTGCGTTCCTCGATAAACAGGAACTTTAATGTTATTTTCGGCAATATCCTTTGCATCAATATCCATATCAGCAAAAAATTGTCTTACAGATGAAAACGAGTCGCTTTCGAGTGACATGAAAGCCCCACTATCTAACCGGTAATAACGTTTTTTCTCAATAACAGCTTCTAAAATGCGGCTAATATCTGCTTCACTAACCCCATCAATATTAAATCCAATATCTAGTAAATTAGAGGAACGTTCTACCTGTACCTTTGTATGAGCAATTGGCTCCATCTCTACTAATAAGTTACGGATTTCTGCTGTTAAAAACAGTTCTACATAATCATCTAGCTTTGGCAATGTATAGTAAACAAATTCATACATATCCTCTTCGTTTTCCATATGAATATATAGTTCTTTTCCATTATAATGAAAATCAGCATATTCAATCAGCTGCATAATTTGCTGTTCTTTTTCAACATCTCGAATGATGATAACATCATTTTTTTCTCTACCATTAAATGGATCTATTATCTCCTCTCCATAATGATATTTCAATTGACCAACGATCCATGAATCCTTAAATTCTAAATACAACTCAGCCTTAAGCGGAAACTGAACAATTTCTTGAGCTACTTTTTCTGTAATTTTTACGTCGCCAACCTGTTTCAACGAAGGAATAACCGTTGAAACAAACTCATCAGCCTGATGTTTCGCTATCGGCAACTCTAAGTCATAACGTTGAAATTGACTTAACTCTTTTACAATAGGCACTTGCTGTTGTCTGGGAAAATAGAAAATGCCATCAGCAAATAACAGTTCATAATTGGTTAAGTAGACTAGATCGTTTACTCGGTTCATCTCAAGGACTAACCCTTCCTTATCGTTTGCCGATAAGGAAAAAGCAAACGGCATTTGTCCTTTTTGAATGGAGACAGCTGAATAGTTTTGTTCACGTGTGATCACCGTAAGTGACCGCTCAGCCATTTGTTCTAATAACGGCTTTGCTTCAAGCGGAGGTATAATAATAGAACGTTTGCTTTCCTGATTTTTTATAAAGGAATAATCAAAGTGATAAACACGCTCACTTTGTAAAATGGCATATAACTTTTCAAGAATATTCATATCTTCACGGGAAAATGTATGGAACTCTGGACTATAAGCAAACAGCTTAGTCAGTGGATATTCCTTTCCCTCTATAATATGTGTAAGAAGTGCTTCGGCGTCTTTGACAACGTAACACCGCTTTTCTCCTACTTTTATCTCTACTTGGATTTGCTTTTGAACCTCCAACTTACAAATGTACTCTACCTTTAGTTCTGTTTGCTTCATGATCTGCGAATGTTTTCTCTCTAATTGCGGTGCATTATTTAATGCGTTCATAAAGCTTTGCGTCAAATCATAGTCATAAGATGAAAAACCCGGTCGTACTTGATTATCTTGATTCACTAGTTTAATAAGCACGGCAGCAATATGTTTACATGTTCCAAACGTATCAAATGCTGGACAGTCACAAGACGTATCGATCGAACCTTGGGCTAAATTTTTTACATTTATTTCAACATAATAATCCTCAGATCCATATACCGTCGCTGACCATTCCTGAAAATTTATATCGTATAAAAGATCACTAACTCTATCTTGCAAATAGTATTTTAATCCACGTTTATAAATAGCCGAAGGAAATAACTTTTCCACATTAATATGTTTCATACTTTTCAAAATAGAATTACCTTCCTTTACTAATTCGTATGTTTCTATTGTAAA
Organism: Virgibacillus proomii; assembly: GCF_900162615.1. Lineage (NCBI taxonomy): Bacteria > Bacillati > Bacillota > Bacilli > Caryophanales > Bacillaceae > Virgibacillus > Virgibacillus proomii. The sequence goes on from NZ_FUFN01000009.1 coordinate 802,871, forward strand.
CAAGTTTCCCCTGTTTTTAAACCAATCTTAATTTAACTGCTATTATTTAAAGGCTTACAAAACTGTAAGCTTGTTGAAAGGAAAATCCATACCTTCATTTTCCAGTTAGCGATAAGCTATTCATAGCAATTAACGTTGGAGGTATGATCATGAGTCAATACGTATTAGAAGTAAATCATCTAAATAAATGTTATGGAAAAAATAAAGAGAATCAATTTCACGTTTTAAAAGATGTCGCTTTCCATATAGAAGCAGGCGAATTTGTTGGGATTATGGGACCTTCTGGTGCAGGAAAAACAACCTTACTAAATGTTATCTCAACATTAGATCAGCCAACAAGCGGCACCATTGAAATTGCCGGTACCAATATTACTACAATGAAACAAAATCAATTGGCCGATTTTCGTTCCCAACAGCTTGGATTTATTTTTCAAGACTTTAATCTATTAGAAAACCTTACTGTCTATGAAAACATCGCCTTGCCTTTATCTTTACAGGGAGTAGCAACAAAGCAGATTAAACCAAGTGTATTAAAAGTCGCAAATAATCTGGGCATCCAGGACATCCTTACAAAATATCCAACGGAAATATCAGGTGGACAAAAGCAACGAGTTGCTGCTGCACGTGCCCTTATCCACGAACCCGCCATGATACTGGCTGATGAGCCAACGGGTTCACTCGATTCCAAAAATGCGAAAAGCTTAATGGAAACATTGGTGCATATGAACGAAAACCTCGGTACATCCATTATGCTTGTAACCCATGACCCGCTTAGCGCCAGTTATTGCAAGCGTATTTTATTTATTCAAGATGGTCAACTGTATAAAGAAATCCATCGGAATCATACACGAAACGAGTTTCATCAAAACATACTGGATGTTCTTTCTGAATTTAACACACCAAGCGAATTGAATTAGAAGGTAGGTCATACAATGTTATTAAAGCTGTCTTTAACGAGTATGCGGAAAATGTTCAAAGATTATTTAGTTTTATTATTTGGGCTAACGATCTCGATCGCCATTTTCTATATGTTCCAAACACTGGCACAAAATGAAGCCTTTGTTGAAGCAAATTCTATGATTAGTGCAACGATGTTTGTTTTTCATGTAGGAACATTTATTCTCGGGTTTATTACCATTTTTTATATTTTTTATGCCACTTCGTTTATTCAAACATTACGGCAAAAGGAAATGGCTATGTATATGACACTGGGTGCTAAAAAAAGCAAAATTACCCAACTGATGTTTATGGAAACACTGTTTATTGGGCTGATCTCCCTTGTGATCGGCATTATAATCGGGATTGGATTAACGACAGTTATCGCTGATTTATTAATGGAAAAGCTTGACTTTTCAGCAGAAGCTACTGGGTTTAAAGCTATTTATACAGGATCGATTTTGACAACAATCATTTTCTATGTTGCCCTGTTTTTATTAACATCAATGGTTAATGCATGGCAAATTGGTAAGAAAAAAGTTCTTGATTTGTTACAAGCTAATAAAAAACAAGACTTTATTAAAACAAGTGGAGTAAAAACATTTTTCGGCGTGCTTTTTTCCATTATTCTAATCGTCATTGGCTATTATATTATGATTAACATGGCTAAGCTTCAACATTTCGGAGTTATCTTAGCATCCATTACCGTCGTTCCAGGAACATACTTGATTTTTATTTCGTTTTTACCATTCTTTGTGAAAAAGCTGAAACAAAACCGTACTTTAAATGAAACTGGTATCAACTCATTTACACTAGGACAATTACGCTTCCGGATGCTTAACTTAACAAAAGTACTAGGAACAGTAGCTATGTTAATTGCACTTGGATTAGGTGCGATGACAGCAGGAATTTCGTTTTACCATAATGTTGAAATTCAATCATCTAAGCTCCAAGCGAATGATGCTGCTATTTATCAACCAACAGCAGAAGATTTAAATACATTGGAAAAGATGAAATTAACTGAAAAACATACGTATGTATATAAAGTAAGCGATGATGGGGTATTTTTTCTTAAAGAGAGTCTATTAAAGCAGCCACCTTTAGTTCCTAGTATGGAAAAAGGAATGGAAAAGCTGTCAGATGTAAAAATAAAACGGATAGAAGACAAACTCCCTGCTCCTGTATATTCGATGGAAGGGACAAAAGGAGAGGAACTTCCTGATAAATGGTTGACTGCCTTTTCTTATGAATTAAATGCAAGCTATAATATGTTTGGCGAAAGAGTGATCCATGTTGTTGATAAGAGTCATTATCAACAAGTAAAAGCCGAAGAAAAACAAGTTATTTTAGTTAAGGCAGACGACTTTTCAAATTATTTGCCGGAATTTAAGCAATTGGAAGAAAGGCAAAGAAAGGTTGCTGAAAGTTATGTTGGTAAACCTGTAGAAAACGCAGGAGGAAAATACAATAATTACGTTAGTTTAAAAAGTTTTTCCAGTGGTACAATCTTTATGGGTATTTTCTTAGGCATTGCCTTTTTAATGATGATGGCTAGTGTGCTGATGTTTAAATTATTATCAAGTGCCGGAGCAGATATTCAACGCTATCAAATGTTACGAAAAATTGGCGTACGTAAATCGCTATTGAACCGTTCGATTTACCGAGAACTGTTCCTGTTATTCTTATTCCCTGCAATCGTTGGTTTAGTACACGTCTTAATTGGCATGCAAATGTTCTCTTTCATCTTAGTTGAGCCTTATACAAAAATATGGTTGCCAATTAGCCTTTTCTTATTGATCTACGGTTCATATTATGTTATTACTGTCCAATTGTACAAGCGAATTGTACTGCCTAAGAACCATTAACCCTTTCGAGAACCAAGCAGGTAAAATTGTTTGGTTCTTTATTCATTATAAAATCCTTATGTAAGGATTTTCTTAAATAATATTCTATCAAACTATACATGAGAACGAACAAAGAACCTATTGCAGACTACTTAAATAGGTGAATATTCCCAAACGATCAGAAAGCTTATGGCCTCCTTCCTACATGTTACTAAAATATATTATAGAGATAAAGGACGTAGAAGCATCACATAATGAAATAGAAAACCGAGCTGCTCAAATATAAGTTCTCCAGACCTATTATCTAAATCAAAAATATGTATAACATTTTATCCCGTCAAGTTAAACAGGAAAATAGTAAGCTTTATCTTTTTCTACATTCTAAACTAATTTAATAAGGAAAAAACAAATTGTTTTTAGTTATTGTGTATTGTATGCTAATTCATCATTTTTCTTATAGACCTAATTTTTTTATTATGTTAGGATGGCAGTAACTTTTAAAGACAACGTAAAATTAATATCAGAAAGGGTTGATGAATATGGCAAATACAGAAAAGAAAGAACCAATGATATTTGACATCCATGTGGCTGAGGGAAGCAATTATGAGGTGGGTAAACAGCGGGCCGAGACTTTAAAAGAACACTATCCGGACGACATTCCCTATTACACCAGTCCCATGGAAGGACAGGGTTATATATCTGCAGCGACTGCCCATAAGAGGATGATGTTAATTGATAAAATATGTCCCGGCTTTACAGATGAAATACAGGGATTTGCAGATGAAATAGGAGTAGAATCGGAAAAAATAATTTGCTATGCAAATTCATATCACAATTCTTATAATTGTTGTCAATTTGCAGTACTCCCTTCAAACACGAGCGATGGACATTTTTATGTTGGAAGAAGCTATGAATACTTTGTAAGGGACGAAAGAAGTTTATGCATTACCCGTGTAACAGGAAAACCAAAGCATATTGGCTTCTCTCTCCAAAACGCAGGAAGAATGGACGGCATGAATGAACACGGTTTAGTTGTTTCCATGTCAAGTACAGCCTACTTGAAACCTCTCGATGGAAATGGGTGTGAATTTTGGGTTGCCATTCGTGCCATTTTAGACCGCTGTAAAAACGTTTATGAAGCGAAATGTTTACTTGAAGAAATCCCATTGTGCACAAATACGAATTTCTTAGTGGCAGACGCTTCTAATCATGCTGCTATATTTGAGGTGGCAAGCTTTTCAACGGACAAAAAAAGAATGATCGAACGGAAACCATTTGGCGATTTATTAGTCGCTACCAATCACTATGTGAGCCATGAAATGAACGAATTTGATGAACATCATTTTTGGAATTCTGAATTGCGATACACCTCTGTATGGAACTCATTATTAAGAGATGCACCTAATATTAATGATGAAAAAATAAGGAAATTACTTTCCACTCCGTATCCATATGGTCCTTGCTGCCATTTCTATTCAAGTGGAATGGGCACGCTTAGAAGTATGATATTTGATGTATCAGAGAAGAATTTAAAGGTTAGTTTTGGTCCACCAGACATGAATCCATGGCATGAAATTGATATTGACACTCCGATGGGACTTGAAGAGATTATATGCAAATATGATAATATAGAAATAGAGAATCCAGAACATTTCTGGAGAGAAATGTATCGAGGGTTTGGTGGGCACTCGACAATTAGATCAAGATAGAGGTAGGTAATTATCTCCTTCCGCCTTCTGCTCTTCCTGCTTTACGACGTAATAGCAAAATACCTATAGGATGTTTAGCGTTTCTTGAAATACTGGATACAAAAAAATTGGTATATACCAAATTTGTAATCTTATAAAATTTTAGTTACTACTCGATTCCAATGAGTTCTTAGTATGCTATATTACAAGAAAAAATAAAAAATTAAGAGCTTTGTCATTGATCATTTAATCGTTAGTAAACAAATTGCCGAATGTAAGCTTTTTAAACATGAAGGCAGTGTTTTGAAATGAAAAAAATACAGATCCTTACATTCCGGATAAGAAAACATGCCTTCTTCTAACAGGGGTTACCAACGCCTAGCAACAGCCCGCTTTTAGTCAGCTTTCCTTTAGATTCGAGCCAATGTTGGCTTATCGTAGCAGGAAGAAGTGTGAGATTTACTAGGTGTTCGAGCACATACTTAGACGATCGAGCTACTTTCAAAAAGATAGCCAACATGCAAAAAATTGCTTCCTAGATAGCTAAACATCCTGTACCAGTAATTGAAAGTTTAATCGATCTTACGTACAGCGAGAAATACTAAATAGAGGTAAAGGCCAATGGAAACAAGTACAGAACCTGCTGCAGTTACATAAATCACTGCATAATTAAATAGAAAAGCAATCTGTCCAAATAGAATTGCTCCAAGTCCAACACCTAAATCAAAAAAGGAAAAAAAGGTAGCATTTGCCATCCCTTTTCTGTTTTCCGGTGCCTTCTCAACCGCCCAAGCTTGTAACGCCGGCTGAATGGTTCCAAAGCCAAGTCCATACATTGCAGCTGCCACTAATAAAATAACAGTACTTGGGAGCCAAGCTAGCAACAGCATCGCAATAAAAATAAGTATCGTTCCAGGTAAGAAAACATATAAATGACCTTTTTGATCATATACTTTTCCGGCAAAGGTTCGAGAAACCATCAGGAATAGAGCATACACTAAAAAATACCCTTCAATACCTGCAATACTTTTCTCTGCAGCATGAAGCGGCAAAAATGTAGCAATCCCTCCAAAAGTAAACGTAATAAAAAACAATAATAGCGATGGCTGTATAGCAGTCTTTTCGAAAATATCAAACTTTAAAGCTACTGTCTTATGCGGTGATTCTTCTACTTTCTTATATTTAATTTTACTAGATAAAATAAATGCTACTATTCCACCAGCAGCACAGATAAGGAAAAAGTGAGAAAAGCTAATAACATCTACTAGCATTAAGCCTAGCGAAGGGCCAATTGCCAGTGCCATATTACCTGCGAGTCCAAAATAGCCCATTCCCTCTCCACGACGGGAAGGCGGGATTAGATCCGTTGCAATCGTACCTGTTGCTGTCGTTGAGAATCCCCAACCAATACCTTGAATAATTCGTAATACAAGTAAGAAGAAAATAGTAGAAACGACAGCAAATGAGCCGACAGATAAAACAAAGATTAGCAAACCGAGCATATAGACAAAGCGCCTTCCTTTCGTTTCTAAAGCATATCCAGCATATGGGCGCATGATCAATGCAGAAAATGTGAATATTCCAACAATAACACCAATTAATTGATCGCTTCCTCCCAACTCCTTAACAAATAATGGCAAGGTCGGTAAAGTCATTTGGAAGCCTAAAAAAATAAAGAAGTTAGCTAAACAAATAAGAATAAAGTCACGTGTCCAAATTTTCTCCGCTTTTTTATCAATCATCGCAGATTGTGCGTCCATTAATCGCCCTCCTTTATTAGAAAAACTTGATTTATCGCCAAGTCTTTATAGCAAAAGCTATCGTTTTTCTTATACTATAAACCATAAAGTTATACTTTCTTATAGTATAAAAAACGGTTCAGCACTTTGCTTCGACACTCGAAATATATTATACAGAAATCAAGGAAGAAAGCAATGAATCCGTACAACCTACTAGTATAACTCCTCATTTCATTTATTTCCTTAGGGGAGCTAAATCTGATTAGAAAAACTTGGCTTATCGCCAAGTCTTTAGCGAAAGCCATAGTTTTTCTTATACTATAAACCATAAAAATTTTATAATTCCCTATAGTGTTAGAAAAACTTGGCTTATCGCCAAGTCTTTACGGCGAAAGCTATCGTTTTTCTTATACGATAAAGTGAAACTTCATTCAGTAGGAGTTTGCTTCCCTCTCCTACTGAATGTTAGTACCACAAGGGTATGACCTAAAGGCCCTTGAACCAATCGGGCATTTAGGTGCCGTTTTCTCACACTTTGACTCTTTTGTATCAATTTAGGACTTGAAGTGGGAAACTTACGGCACCTTACATGCGGGATAAAGCCTAAAGTCTTATACTTTCCTATAGTATAAAAAAACCAGCCAGAGTCAGGTCTCTGATTAGCCTTTTGCCTGATAAATCCTACGGCAAAAAGATGTCAAATCAATCCTATTTACCGCAAGAATTTTACACTTTTTTTTACCAATATAGTAAATTGCTCTTCCATTAAAAAATGTTTATTTTCCTTTCAATTATAAACATAAACACTGCTGTATTCTCAGTACAGCAGTGTAACAAATTATCTATTTGCCTTTCTACATAATTGACGAACTCAGTAATATCATCAAAATACGCATCAGGCTGCTTCGAGAATGTTAACGTTTGTGCGTTAGGAAACCATTTTACCCCAATCGTATGAACATTCGCTTCTAGTCCTGCTTGAATATCAGCATCACTATCACCAATAAACATTGCTTCATGATTACTTATTTTTATTTTTGTTCATGCTTTATAAATGTCTTCAGGATAGGGCTTAGATTGCTTCACATCGTCTCCTGCAATGATCGCATTAAATAAATTTCTCATTTGCAACACCTCTAGAGATATATCTAGACTTCTTCTTGTTTTCCCCGTAACAATTCCTAACGTCATCCCAGCGTTTTTTTTAAAAGGAAGAGCATGTCATCTATCTCCTGATAATGATCAACTAACTCCGCATGATGCTTCATATATTGTTCATAGAAATACTCAATAGCGTCATCCCAAATCTTTACTATTTAAATTTTCTTTCATGATATTTGTTTCAGAAGGGCCAAACATAGCCTTTACTTCCTCATCAATGAGGCGTTTTCGCATCATAGTGCTTAAAAACCTCTTGAAATGCATGATAGCAGTTTGGCAACGTATCCACTAATGTTCCATCAATCAAAATCAAACAAAATTGCTTTCACCCAACTCCCTTTGTATTTACGAATTACCCGTATATAACGATTATTTTCCCACTTACTATTTACTAGTTATCAAGTTTATTCTTCTAATGGAAGTTTCACTATTCTGTTCTTTATAGCCGTTTTAGAGCTATTGCTTTCCGCATATATTGTAATGCTTCTTGAGCAGACTCTCCTTTTACAAGCATCACATTCGTATACAATACATCAATTATACTAAGCTCAGCAAGCCTTGAGGATAACGCTTCTGAACGAAATTCAGTTTCCTCTGCAACTGTATATAGTAAAATATCAGCATTCTTTGTCAAAGGAGATTTAGCAAAATTCGTGATCGCAATTGTCATCACCTGTTTCTCCTTTAATATTTGAAGCAAATCAATAATATCCTTTGTAGAACCGGAATGAGAGATAATTACAGCAACATCCTGTTTTCCTAATTGTGAAGCTGACATTAATTGCATATGAGCATCAAAATTGGAATACACATTTATCCCGCTACGAATAAATTTGTGATATGCATCAAGGGAAACAATTGCCGATCCACCAATCCCAAAAAACTCCACTTTTTCTGCTCGAACAAGTGCTTGAACTGCTGTTTTCAGAGCCTCTTCATCGATAATTTTCAATGTATCCTCTAATGTTTTGATATTTGAACGAAATACTTTTTCACCAACCGTAACCACATCATCGCCAGCTTGTATATCCTCATGTATATCTGCGATTGGTGTAACAATCTCTGCAGCAAGCGCAATCTTTAAAGCTTGGTATCCTTTAAAACCAATTCGCTGACAAAAGCGAAAAATCGTTGACTCCGCAACTTCTAAGTTATCAGCAAGCTGATTAATCGTATAATGAGTAATTTCTTTCGGATGCTTTAAGATATAATCGGCTATCTTTTTTTCTTTCTCACTAAGCCTGCTGTAATTACTGCGGATACGTGCTAAGCCGTGTTGAGTTTCTTGTTCCATATTAACGTACTCCTTTTTTAATAGAGAGAAACTTCATTCAAGGAGCGCTTTTCTCCTTGAAGTAGTATAAAGGCTATAATCTCGGGGGCCCTTCGATGGATTACTACCGAAGCTTTTCTTGCATGTGGTATGTGCTTACCGAGCTTCTCCATCCTTAAAAAAGAAAAACACTTTTCTGCTGTGCGATGTCTAATTCAAGGAGCTTCTCTATCCTGTTGCCCGTACGAATAGGACATTTGAATACCAATATTCCCTTTAGGCTTTTCCGTATTCCCTACATCTCTGAAATCTGATGGCATCTTGACTAAATTAAACAGAAAAGTATTCCTACTATGTCATCTCTTACCAAATTTGAATGAATCATATTTATCCACCGCTCTAAAACACTTAAATGTAATTCGTTTAAAGAATAGAATGAATTTATATCATCTATTATACACGAAAAAAATTTCTTTTATATAATTTGAATACGGAAAAATATTTGATATAATGGATATGGAATGTAATAAAACATGAGGTGAAAATAATGGAAATCGGTATTATCGGACTTGGAAAGATGGGCTATCATTTAGCGCTTAACTTACTAGATCATCATCACAATGTACGTGGCTTTGACAAAATAGAAAAACAGGCAGAAGGAATAACACATGACAACTTTCAGTTCCACACTTCGATTAAAACATTAGTGAAAAGTATGCCAGCTCCCCGTATTATTTGGTTAATGGTTCCCGCGGGTGATATCACAGAACGAGTCATTCAGGAAATTGCACCTCTCCTAGATAAAGAAGATATTATTATTGACGGAGGTAATTCAAATTATAAAGACACGATAAAACGAAATGAATTTTTAGCTAATAGAGGCATATACTTTTTTGATTGTGGTACAAGCGGTGGCATCAATGGTGCTCGCCATGGGGTTTGTACAATGATTGGCGGAGATGAAGCTAAGTTTAAAGAGATCGAGCCGCTTTTTAAAGATATCGCTGTTAAAGATGGCTATTTATATACTGGAAAATCCGGCAGTGGTCATTTTTTAAAGATGATTCATAATGGTATTGAATATGGAATGATGCAAGCAATTGCTGAAGGTTTTGATATTCTCCATAAAAGTGAATTCGATTATGATTATGAACAAGTAGCAACTGTATTTAATAATGGCTCTGTGATTCGTTCATGGCTCATGGAATTGATGGTACAGGCTTTTAGAAAGGATGCTAAGCTGGACAACATTCGCGGAATTATGCATTCTTCAGGTGAAGGAAAATGGACGGTCGAAACGGCTTTAGACTATCAAGTCGCTGCACCAGTCATTGCTCTATCACTCATGATGCGTTATCGTTCGCTAGAAGAAGATACATTTACTGGTAAGGTTGTAGCAGCATTACGAAATGAGTTTGGTGGTCACGCAGTCGTAAATAATAACACGCAATCTTAATCATGTATTTTTCCATTCAGCAATTTGGTTTTTATGGTTGACCTCCCAATTTATTTATAACTTAATCACGGATAGAATGAAAACTTCCAGTCCGCTTTTTTAGGGTTAGAACACTTGAATTTTTCTCTCGATGACGAAAAATAAAAAAAGCGCAGGATGTGAAATAAACCGTTTTTTGGATCCTGTTCATCGTTTTGAGGGTACGCTAGTTAAAGGGATTTCACAGGCAATTTGTACGGCTCTCAATCCTAAAAAAACGTCTAAAAAGTATCCTTCCTTCACATCCTTTACAGAAAAAACAAGACAATCGATTGGTACTATTCAGAGGCATTTGTATTCGTTGATCAAGGAAAGCTATATGTAATAACTTTAAAAAGTTTAGTGCAATTTTGAACATTCGGGAAAAATAGCGTGCTATAAAAATTGAAAATAGGTAAGGGCATGAACCAAATGAAACGAATAGCGTCATTATTTATCCAGAATTGTTGCCAACCTTCATTTGTTTACCCCCGTCTTATTAAAGAGAATACAAAAACATTACCGATTTTCAGCGCAAACCATGTAAACCATATACCGTAAAAATTAATAAAGCGAGCTGTGCATTCAGCTCGCTTTATTAATTTTACATAGCGTAAAGCTATACAGTGAATCCTGCTGACTTCCTTCTTATTCAATCACTCCACAAGCAATCCGCTCCCCTGCATCACCTGCAGGTTGGGACTTATAATCATCTTCTTTCGCATGAATAACTAACGCTGTCCCGCCCTTTTTAAACAGCGAATGGCTCTCTCCCTGTTCCAACGTCACCAAGTTTGCAATTACTTCGGTTTGTACTGTTCCATCTTGATTCACTTCAATATTGGGAAGGTCTCCGGCATGGGGCCCTCCTGATACTTTTTTTCCATGTTTCGCATGATTAGGATTATAGTGTCCACCTGCCGAAGAAAAATCAGGCGCTTCGCAAGAACCTGTCTCATGAATATGAAATCCGTGTTTTCCTGGAGGTAATTTTTCTCCCTTTAGTTTAATTTGAACACCATCTTTATTTTCCGTTAATGTTGCAGTCGCTACTATCTGTTGACTCTGATTTTTTAGAGAAACAAGTACCTCTTTTGCTGCTTCATTTATAGTAGCTGTTGTTTCGTCTGTTTCTTCGTTCTTTCCACGTCCGTCATCTCGATGTTGCTCGTTATTATCTACATTACAAGCTACCAAGCTCAATAGGACAAGGAAAGTTACTGCAAGAAATAAACGTACATGTTTTAGCCTCATCGTTTTTGCTCCTTTCAATCGTTTGTAAAAGAGGGTAAAATGAAACTTCCATTCACTAGGGCTTTCTTCGCTACAACGAGTAGATCAAAGACCAAAATAGCAATCCCCCTCAAAATCGCTATGTATCGCTATCGAAGCTTTCCTTGTCTTCAACATCCCAGTTATCTTCCTACTGAAGCTACCCCGTCCTACTCCCCGAACAAATCGGAAATTTAGTGCCTTCATCTTCCATTTAGACTTATTCTAACTCTTGAGCGGAAGTCTTATGATACCTTAGATGCAGGATAAAAAAGGTTTCAAGTATCCTTCCCGGCATCTTAATAGTCGTTAATAAACTTGACCAACGTTAAAAGTTTTGCCGGACTTGTTATACCTTCTTTTTTCAAAAACATTTATTACCAGTCTCTACATTACTTTAGCGAATTAAACATCGGACGATTTCGCAGAAAGTTTCCAATAGCGTATAATAAGAGTACAATTGAAAGGAGAGATTTTAATGGGCTTATTTGATGGAATGATGGGAAATGCTTCCGAGATGGATGCCAAAAAAGCAGAGCAAGAAGTAGCGGATTTATTAGCGAATGCAGAACATGTAGAACATGCTTATAAGCTAATACGGGACATGTTGATTTTCACGAACAAACGATTAATTCTCCTAGATAAGCAGGGAGTGACCGGAAAGAAAATGGAATATCATTCAATTCCATACAAGAATATTACTCATTTTTCTGTAGAGACAGCTGGAACATTTGATTTAGATGCAGAATTAAAGTTGTGGGTTTCTGGAAGTTCCGAACCAATTGAAAAGACCTTCAACAAACAATTAAACATATATAAAGTTCAGGCAGTTTTAGCTAATTATGTTTGCGGCTAAGATATGTAAATAACAGAAGAAGTTTATATTAAATAGTTATAAAATTTGAAGTATATTAGGATGAGACGATCTTTGTCTTAAAAAGAAAAAGAGAGTATAAAATTAGCTTTGTATGTAAGAGCAGGTGGTTACCCCTAACAGTTAGAGTTTTATTATGCAGCTGATTGGCTGGATTGCGTTCGGTACTCGACTGAACTCAGCCCAGCCAATTTTTCTTTTATTCGCTCATGTTTATACCAGTAGATAGATATATATTTTTCAATCCGACTTTTTTTAATTCTTTATAGCTTCCTAATTTTTCTCCATCATACATTTCTTATTTTACAATACCAAAAAAGATCTCCATTGAAGCATTGTCTGCACAGGTTGCTTAACGTCCTCACTTATACTTTTGTTTAACACAAAGACTTTAAGAGGGGATATTGTCCATTAATAGATATAAAAGTTTAATCTTCAATCAGTGAAGGCTTTCTGTTATCCCCTACTGAGGGTTAGATAAACAGAATCGGACATTTGACTTGCAGTTGGATCTTTCGTTTATCCTCTCAGATTTTACTGCCAGTTACATGTGGGATAACAGGTTATTTAAGATAGAAATGGGATTGTAAAGTTCTTAAGATACCCAATACCATAGGCTCATTTTCAACTTCATTTGTTACTAACCTTCAAATAATACTTGACATCTCACCAACAATATATTACTGTGTATATACACATACACAGTATAACAGTTTTGGAGGGATTTAATATGCAAAAATGGAAGCAGGCTTTCCAAGTTGCTAAGCTAGAGTTAAGCTATTCATGGCAAGGCTTTATTCTTTGTCTAATCTTAACTTTTTTCTTAAGCTTTCTGTTTATCTATAATTTAGACGCTTATTTAAATACTCAAGTTATGGGCTACGATCTCTTATTTATCACATTTTTCTTTCTCGGATTTGTATGGGCCAAACCAAATTATTTCCAACTTCAACATCAATCTAGCGGTTTTATTGCTGCTCCTGTATTCCTTATGCAGCTACAATTGCCGATTGAACAAGATATTCTAATTAAAAGCAGATTTATCGTTTACTTTTTCTATTCCCTGCCTTGGCAAATTTGCTTTCTAATTTTATTCTATGCTTCATCAATAAATGAAGTCTTGTCCGTCACGGCATATCTCATTTTTTCGATTATGTGGCTTTCTGTCACTCTTTATGCTGGAACAATTTTCCCCATCAATGATGCCGGTGAACAAGGATTTTTTTCTACTAAAATAGGAGGAATATTGGGAGCATTATTATATTTTTCTATCGTTTTTATCTTTATGTTTCCTATTTATATCCTTACCAACCACGGAATTGTCTACTGGTCCATTATACTAGCTCAAAAATGGCCATGGTTAGCTGCCACCATTTCATTAATCATCGGCTTTACAGCAGTGAACGTACATCAAGTGTATATGAAAAAGAAAATAAACAAGCTGGATTATTTATAGATTAAAGAAAGGGAGAGCAGCCATGAAACTGCCAATACGTCTTTCAAAAACATCACGCGAACCAATCTATCATCAAATTGAAAATCAACTAAAGACGTTGATCGCAAGTGGACAGCTGGCGGAAGGCGAACCATTGCCATCCATTCGAGTACTGGCAAAGGATTTGGAAACAAGCGTCATTACTATTCGCCGCGCCTATCAAAATTTAGAATATCAAGGCTTTATTCGAACAACTCAAGGAAAAGGAACCTTTGTGGCAGCAGTAGACGATACAATGAAGCAACAAATTAAAGTTTCTGAAGTATATCAAGCGATTGAACATGCCGTTGACATTGCCATTAGCTATGACTATACGATCGAGCAAATTAAAGAAATCTTTACAGAAGTCATACAGGAAAAGGAAGGACGATAACGATGGAAACATTGCTTGAGATAACCAATTTAGAAAAGCAGCTGGAGAGCTTGCATATCGGACCAATTCAATTAACAGTTGAATCTGGAACTATCACAACCCTTGTTGGCAGAAATGGTTCCGGAAAAAGCACCTTACTCAAGCTGATAATGAATCTAGTAAAACCGGATCAAGGGAACATTAAACTGCTGGATGTATTTACACATGGGCAAGATGAGAGCTGGAAGCAATTTATTGCCTATCAACCACAAACGATTATTGGCTGGGATGCGTTTACCGGACAAACATTAAAAGAATTTATTGCTCCGTTATATCGTGTCTGGGACGAAGAACTGTTTCAAAAAATGGTCTCCTTATTCGGAATCCCGCTAAATCGACGGTTTCGTAAGCTATCACAGGGAATGCAACAAAAACTAACTATCGCTCTTACAATATCAAAAAATACACCATTATTACTGCTTGATGAACCGACTTCATTTATGGATATACCAGCAAAACAACTACTGATGGATCTGCTTGTAGACTGGATAGATCAAGGCGAGCGGGCAATTATCATGACAAGTCATCAATCTGCAGATATTATGAAACTTTCTGATTATATTAACGTACTAAAGAATGGGAAATTAATCGCTAATTTTGAAAAAGAAACTTTATTTGCAACCTATCAGCGTTATTGGCTTACGGAAAAGCTTCCAGCTATTACAATTCCTGGAGAAGTGAAGCGAACTGCCAATTACCTTATTTCTAGCTCTCCTGAACAAACGGAAACATTTCTTAGTACACAGCAAATCAAATGGACGACACAGGAAGCTTTAAAAATTGAAGAAATTATTACACTGCTCACAGTGTGAAATGAAAAGTATGGGGTTCCATTGAATACAATTCTTACGGTTGAAAACTTAGGAAAGTCATTTAAGGACAAACAAATTATTTCAAATATTTCGTTTGAAGTAAAACAGGGAGAGATTATGGCTATTCTTGGACCAAACGGTGCAGGAAAATCAACAACTATTCGTAACATCATGGGAATTATGTATCCAGACGAAGGAAAAATTATGTTCCCAAACGCTTATAATGACAGTATTCCTAAAAATAAAATTGGTTATTTACCAGAAGAACGAGGACTGTATAAAAATGTAAAGGTGATGGATATTCTCCTCTATTTAGCAAAGCTAAAAGATTATCCACTCAACCGAGCAAAACAACGAGCACTTGATTATTTAAAGAAATTTGATTTGGAAGGAAAGGAAAAAGTTAGTGTGGAGGAACTTTCCAAAGGAATGGGGCAAAAAGTTCAGTTTATCGCTTCCATTATTCATGAACCGGAGTTATTAATTCTGGATAAGCCATTCTCAGGTCTTGACCCTGTTAGCCAAGAGTTGTTTAAACAGGAGATTCGACAGCTGGCTCAACATGGAACGGCTATTCTCCTTTCCTCCCATCAGATGAACCTGGTTGAAGAAATGGCAGATCGTTTATTTATGATCCACCATGGGAAAAAAGTGATTTACGGAGATATGGATACCGTAAAAACAGAATATGCTAATTTTAAATGTACTATCCATGGAAAAAATGACCGGTATGAATTAGAAAGATTGCCCTATGTACAGCGGGTAGAACAAGTGAATACCAACATATTCTTTATCTAGACAAAGAAGTTGACCCAGTTAAATGGTTAAAACAATTACCCGACCATTTAGACGTTCAGAAACTACTTTAGATCGTATTTCCTTACATGAAATCTTTATTGATATTGCGACAGATAAACAGGTACTTCAAAGAGCAGGTGAGAAGCATGCATATAACTCCATAAAGGTTGCTAAATGGGAAGTAAAACGATATATGAAAAATAAATCTTTTATTATTGGTATCTTTTTAACCCCATTATTAATCGTTGGCTTTATGCTACTTGGTGAATTATTCGGTGACAGCTCAGGGGAAGAAACAGGAGCTACTACCGTATATATTAATGATGAAGTAAATTTATTTTCTACGGTTGAAAAAGTGGTGAAAGCAAATGATTTATCCTGGGAAGTAAAGCAAACGGATATTAGTGAGGAAGAAGTAAGAAAAAAATTACAAGATGCAGAAAACACTGCCTATCTTTTTATTAATAAGGAAGCTATAGATGACGGGAAAATCCCTGTATATACTTCTGAAGAAATAGACCCTTATTTTATGGATCAAGCACATTTAATAACAGCACCCATTCAAGCACTGCAAATGAAAGAACTCGGATTATCAGATAAACAGCTAGCTGTAATTAATCGTGGCATTACTATACAAGAGACGGCTGTAGGAGAACCTGAATCTCCTGCCGAAGAAGCAAGCGGTTCTCACAACAGTGATCCATTAAAACGAATTATACCGGGGGCATTTGCCGGATTTATTATGCTCTCCATCGTGTTTACCGGTATGGCTATCTTCCAAAGTGCATCACAAGAGAAAAAAGATAAAATTGCTGAAATCATTTTATCTTCCCTAACACCAGCAGAACTAATGCAAGGAAAAATTATCGGTTATTTTGCATTAGGTATTCTGCAATCCATCATCTCGCTTGTTATTTTATTACCAGTTATCTCATGGCGGTTTGACCTTGAGATTGTAAAGTATTTATTTGTACCAGAGCTCGCTTTATATATAGCGATTGCTATTTTAGGCTACTTACTATTTGCTGCTGTTTTTGTAGGAATTGGAGCAACGATGTCCGATATGACTACTGCAGGAAATTTTCAAGGTATGGTGATGATGCTGCCATTTTTACCATTTCTCTTTATAAGTTCAGTTATTAGTGATCCGAGTGGGTTAATGGCTAAAATCGGTACTTATATTCCTTTCACATCACCAGGTGTCCTGTTATTACGGCTCACACTTTTAGAAGAGTGGCCGTGGTTGGAAATAGCAATATCGCTTACTGTTCTAATAATAAGTGTGTTGCTCTTTATCATACTTGCTGGAAAAATATTCAAAGTGGGGATATTGATGTACGGGAAAAATGTAACACCTGCAGAAATTTGGAAATGGATTAGAGCTTAAAGCAAGTTCATACAAGCGGCGATTTCAACAGAATCTCCGCTTCATTAATTCCATGATCTAAAGACCGATGTGATCATCTTGCCAAGCATTCTACCGATAAAAAGAAGCATATCCAAGGCATCCGTTAGTATATCGAATAACATAAAATGGTTATAATTATCTTCTTTATCGCTTTTTTTCTTACGCTCCATGAACGAACAACCCCCAGTTTAGCTATTTAAATTTCCTTTTTTTGGTTTTGTTTTTCTCTAAACCTTCGATAAAAATAAATACAAAAGCCAGTAACAGCGATTCCTGATAAAAGAAAGGTGATACTAGCTAATGGCTGTGCCTTAAATGCAAAAATCCACTTATCAAGCAGATAAATATCCCTGCGATCCGTTACCGTTTCCGGCGTAAATACGACGATATCCTTCCAATTCGGTTCCAACATCAAATAAGAACCGGTCCAGTAACTTAAGAAAAACGTATATATAGTGATGCCGATTAGTAAAATAAAGATAGCTATTTTTTTCATTGTGTCACCTTGACTTTTTTCTTTATATTAACATTACTTATAGCTGACCCAGGATTAATTATCACGTCTTATCTATTTATACGGAAACCATTACCAAAAAGTTTCTTGATTTCTACTAAAATAGGAAAGAACCAATCATGGCTAACGCAACGAAGACGTTACTTTTTTATACTATAGAAAAGTAATATATATAAAATATTTACCAGCTGGTTATTTCCTAAAGTTTTACCTAACTTTTTGAATAACCTCTTAAAGCACTATTCATCCTTCCAATTACTTTGCATTATTTAGTTTACACTTCTAATTTTTCTATGAATGCATACAATTTTAAAAGGGAAAGCTTATCGTCTAGCACTTTTATCTCGGGAAAAACTTGGCAATCGTGTATTATTAAAATATAAAACCGTTAAACAGTTCAATTAAGTATTACAGTACTTTCTTAAGAAAAAAAGGAGGATATACAATGAATACAGTAGTCTTTCACGGTTCCACCAGAAAGAATGGAAATACGGAATACTTAGCACACCAAGCAGTGCCTAAGGAATCAGCAACACATATTTATTTAAGAGATTATCATATTCAGCCGATTGTAGATGAACGACATTCTGAAAAAGGGTTTCCCAACATAGAGGATGATCATAATCACCTCATTGAACAGTTGCTAAATCATGACATCATCGTCTTTGCCACCCCAATCTACTGGTATGGAATGTCGGGGCCGATGAAACGCTTCATTGATCGCTGGTCGCAAACATTAAGGGATCCAAAATATCCTAGTTTTCGTCAAGCACTAAAAGGAAAACAAGTATATCTTGTACTTGTAGGAGGAGACAACCCACATATAAAAGGCCTCCCACTTGTCCAACAATTCCGTTATATATGCCAGTTTTTTAATATGGAACTAATTGATTATGTGATTGGGCAAGCTCGAAAACCAGGTGATATTATCGCCAATGAAAAAGCAATTCGATCTGCCAAGTATCTCATTAGCGACAATTCGTAAATAATCTTCTAGTTGATCTATTATCTTACTCTTCTTAATTTCCCTGTTTCTTTAAAGCTATATTTTTATTTATTCTTCTATAATCTATATGATACGGAGAGATGTCTATTTTTTTGACATCTCCTTTCTATATCTTCTAAATGTTGTCTCCTGCATCTAAAATCTCTGCTGAATGATGTTTTTTTATAAAAATGCCTTCTGTTTTTTAAAATACTGTTAGTAGTAATTTATTCTCCTATTCCCCCATAACCAGTTTACCAATAGAGGAAATCAAGAAATAAGAATCCTTACTATAAATTTGTAGTAGCTTTATAGAATTTTTACATGCTTAAAGAGAATTCTTTGTATTTAGCTGTTCAAACATAGCCTTTCTGAGTAGTTATACTAACAATGTATGCATAAACATAATTTACCGGCCGCTATTTAACATTATAAAAATTATTATAGTTCTCTTAAAATATGTATCTATTATACCGATACTATAAAAGTACTAAATAATATTTTTAGTTGGGTTTAAAAACCTATTATAGGAGTAGGTAATACCTACAGCTTGTATATATAAAAATGAGAAAAGACCTATCAAATTCAAGGTTACTCCGTTTGCTCGAAATTAACTGTAACAAAAATATCCAGGAAAAACGTAGGTATAAAGCACAACTAAAACAACTTACTAAATTAAACGTTAAGGAGGATTTGCTTATTTTGAAAAAAATCTATCTTATCATCACAAGCTTAATCATTATGTTGACCTCCCTTTTTCTCATTCCTAAACAAAGCCATGCTGCCGAAGGTGAAGTATATCAAGTTGGACAAGCTATTCTAAATGTAAGAAATGAGCCCTCTATCCATGCTGAAATTATTGGAAAACTTCATACAGGTGACCAATTGGTAGAATTTCAGGAAAAATATGGATGGGTTCAAACCTATTATGGGGGAAAGGAAGCTTGGGTAGCTAAACAACATTTAATTCCTCTTCAACAAGATAAACAAACAAATATAAAACCAACAGCTCACAAGCCAGTGACTGCACCACAGAAAAAACGTGAAGTGTCAACAAGAGGAAATGCTTCACTTAAAGGATATAATATTATGTTAGACCCAGGCCACGGAGGCCATGATCCTGGATCTATTGGGATTGGTGGATTGCAAGAGAAAGCTATAACACTTGCAACAACCAGACAGATAGCTGAACAACTACGTAATGCTGGAGCAAGTGTTTTATTAACTAGATCAGGTGATGAATATGTTTCTTTACGTGATAGAGTAGAAATTAGTCGAGCTTATTACACGCATGCTTTCATTAGTATACATTATAATGCTTTTTTTAACTCTGGTGCACATGGTCTAAACACATTTTATTATTCCTCAGCAGATCAAAAGCTGGCAGCTAAAGTTCATGCTAGCCTGGCTTCATCCATTTACCTGCAAGACAGAGGAATGAAGCAAGGAAATTATTACGTACTGCGAAATAATTATGCGCCCTCTATATTATTAGAGCTTGGGTTTATTACGAATTACTCTGATTTAGCAAATATCCAAACGAACCAGTTTCAAATACAAGTAGCAGAAGCAGTTACAAATGGTTTACGAAATTATTTTTCACATTAATTAACATAAACTTATAATCTTCCAGTTAACCTGAACCTGTTCTCTCAAATGTATGTGGAACACTTAAAAACATGTAGAGATGCAATTTTTAATAGAAAACTAGCCGTTTATGTCATTGAGTAACCAGACGATTTAACAAAGAACAAAAGATAAACGGTCACAAATCAGAGCTCTAACGAGATAAAGTGAAATTTCGTTATAAGGAGCGCTTTTTTCCTTAAAACAATAGACAATAACTAAGTTCACAACATACTTGAAAAAGAAATATACTCTTTATGTATGCGATGTGTCGCTGACGAAGCTTCTCTTGTCCTGTCAATCAATGAATCGAGATTTTAGATGCCTTTATCTCCTGCTTAAACTTCTTCTATTCTCGTTCAATTTTGAAGTCGGAATTTTACATACCTTCGATAGCATATTAAAAAACATGGGGACAAAAGAAGCCAATGTTACTTATTAAAGGAGAAAACAACTGCAAAACTTGCGGTTGTTATTTTTTTTGCAATTTCCCCTGGCCTATTAATCTGTTAACCTTTTAGTACTTTTGCATGATTTTTTCACGTTATTTGTTTAAATCATAGATTTATTGGAGAAAATTTCTATTAACGAGCTTTCATTTAATGCTTTTAACAATACACAATATTTTCTAGTTTTTTTCTCTATACGATTGTCTCCTGCATATAAAAAGGTTTTTAAGCACTTAAGCTGGACGAAGCTACGTTCAAGAAGACATCAACTTTGTAGCGACAGATAATAGACAACAAAATGCATGTAAAACAGTTAAGTTATCAATAAAAAGGAGGAGTTTATTATTTTGAAAAAACTCTATATTTCGTTAACTTGTTGTGCAATTATTCTAGCAATCTTGTTACTTTTTCCAAATCAAACATATGCTGCAAGCGGTGATATCTATGATGTTGGACAAACCAACTTAAATGTAAGAAGTGAACCATCCATCAATGCAGAAATTATTGGAAAACTGCAAGTTGGTGAACAGGTAGTAGAATTTCAGGAAAAACATGGCTGGGTTCAAACATATTATGGAGGGAAAGAAGCTTGGGTTGCTAAGCAATATTTATTAAAAAGCAAACAAATGAACCATCTTCAACCCAAAACACGAAAAAAGTCAACCACTGCAATTACCAAATCAGAGCAACCACAAGTGGCTAATTCGCATACCACAGAGAGTTCAGCTCTAAACGGTTACAATATTATGCTGGATCCTGGTCACGGTGGAAATGATCCTGGATCGATCGGAGTAGATGGTATGGAAGAAAAAATTTTAACATTAGCTACGACACACGAGATAGCTAAGCAGCTAGAATCAATTGGCGCCAATGTATTCTTAACTAGATCGAAGGACGAATATGTGTCGTTAGAAGATCGAGTAGCTATTAGTAAAGCTTATTTGACGCATGTGTTTATTAGTGTGCATTATAATGCATTTGCAGATGCTTCCGCACAAGGATTGAACACATTTTATTATTCTAATGTTGACAAAGAACTTGCTAAACATGTTCATCGTAATTTAACGTCAAAAGTTAACTTACAAGACCGTGGGGTAGTACAAAAAAACTTTTATGTTTTACGGAATAATACTGCACCTGCTATCTTATTAGAACTCGGATTTATCACCAACCCTGATGATATAAGAATTATTCAAACGAATCAATTCAAACGGGAAGTAGCAGAAGGAATTACCAATGGTTTACAACATTATTTTCAATCACATTAACTTGTAATCATCTAGAATAAAAGCTAGAAGTACTCGCTTAGCAATGGGAAAACTAGTGAACTTCTAATGAAATAAAGCGAATGAAACCTTATTCAAGTTGTTATTTTTCCTTAAAACAGTAGATCAAAGGCTACGTTTCGCAGGCGTCTTTGAAAAACCACGGATGTATAGCTGTCGTAACTTCTCTCGTCCTTGAAAAAGAAAACCACTTTTTCTGCGTGCGAAGTATTGCTGTCGTAGCAACACTGTCCTGTCGCCCCAAACGAATTACGCATTAGGTACCCACTTCATACTGAACTTATCGCATACACATTACGTTAATGCGCACCTTTCCTACGAGATAAAGAAAACTAGGTACAAGGAACCGATGTTGGCTTATCGTAGGATGAATCAAAGTTTGCTATAGCTTGAGTGCTTAAACTAGACGATGAAGCTACTTTTCAAAAAAGTTATCCTCCATATAAAACGGATAAATCTAAGACAATTAAATAAGCTATCCTTTTTTTATAGGCCAGCTTGTTTTAAAGCTAAAGAGGATAGCTTTTGTATACATAATTAATGGCATTCTATACTTTATCAAAAGAAATAACTCGTTGTCTTAGCTCCTGAACTTACATTTTGATACTTTCCTACATATTCCAAATAATTATGAAGGATGAATTTGCTTTCGTAACAAGCAAAAACGTTTATCTGTTTCAAACGTAATAATATTTATTTCTCCGTCATCTTGATTTACGCTGGAAAAAATCGTTCTGTAAGTTAAGGAAAAAATGGTATACTGAAAAAAACTAAGATAAGCGAGGGTATTATATGCATGAAAGAATCCAACAAATTATAGACAATACAGCAAATTGGCTTGGACTAGATGCGTATTATTTGAAACGACATAGCTTTTCTAAGGAACAAAATATCGAGGGAAGAATATGCTACGTGGTAACAATGGAATGGTTTCCTAATGGAAAAGCAGAAACCGATGACGGGTTAAATCCCCCAGGAACAGCAGTTGTCGATGTTGAGGTAGAAAGTGAGCAAATTAAAAGCATCCTTTTTGTTGGGGATATTTCCTATGCTAAGAGAGAAGAGTTAAGCAATCTTTATCAAGACAGTGAGAAGACAATTGAATGGTTGGAGGTATTGACCGGATTAGAGCTTGGCAAACAATTTCAGCTTGTTCATGAAACTGCTGATACGATGCGTTTTCGTGCAGCAATTGATAATATCCCGATTTATCCAGAAGGAACCATCGAGGTTTCCTTTAATCAAGATGGACAATTAACAACGTTTTATATAGACGGAGTTTTTCCGAAACAGGAAGAGGTTGAATGGGAACCTTTTTCACTAACTCCTGCCAGTTATAAACCAATAGCGAAGCAGCAATGCAGGCTATTAGAAATTCCGATGGAGGATTTACAAACATGGAAGACGGTATTTGGGATAGCAACCGTTTTTATAATGAATAGGAATCAGCAGGTCCTAGCCTACGAAACCGTAGAGGATTATTATCCTCGTACTACTCTCCATAAGCTCCTAACTTGGAAGGGAGAAGGAGAACAATCTATTTCTCTTACACCGATTGATATAACTATGGAGATTACCGAGACGGAAGCTTTAACAGCTGAAGCTATTAGTGAGTTAGAGCCGATTTCTGAATCAATTGTGTCTAAAGCGAGCCAAGAGATTAAGTTACTTTTGCAGCAGGAATTACCTGATGAAAGTGGTAAATGGAAAATAACATCGATAAAACGCGAGCCATACTTCCTATTTGCAACATTACATTTGGTTGATTCATCTAATCGTATTATCCAGCCTCGATTAAAAGTTATCTTAGATGCCGATACAATTAAAGTAGTACTTAATTACATTGATAATCGCTTTTTACTTACGATTTTTGAAGATTTCTCTGCTGCAGAGCCACCAATTTATTTCACGAGATATAGCTTTTGAAAAGCTCTCCAACCAGATAGAGGTCACTCCTGTTTACATTTATCATCAAGAATCGAAACGATATGTACTTAGCGGTAAGGTAGAATGTCAATACGGAGTAGATGCAGTATCTGAGAAGGTGATCGATTTGGATGAGTATTGAGATTTAAGCGTTTTGGCATCACTTAACAATATTCAAACACAACACCTCTTGCCATATTTTCCTTCCATATTTAACAGCAAAATGTAAAATGAAGCTTCATTCAGCAGGGCTTTGCCCTCATCCCTACAGATAAGAAGTCCTCCTTCTTGTCCTGTTGATTAACATCCTTGAAAAATTGCGATGTACGCTGTTGTAGCTTTGAACTTATCGCATATACATTACGTTAGATGTGAAAGTTTTACCGCACCATACAGGTAAAGAAAACATGCCTCTAAACAGAGGGATGCCGACGCCTGAGTGGTAAGCCCCTGTTTAGAGGCATTCCTTTAGATTCGAGCGATGTTTACTTATCGCAGGAATAAGTTCAAAGTTTGCTTATACACTTAAGCTAGACAAAAATGCTTTTCAAAAAAAAAGTTATCCACCATGTACAAACGGATATAGTTTTAAACAATTAAAAAAGCAGGCATTTATGAGAACTAGTTATGTTCCTTATAAACTGCCTGCTTCTTCTCGATTACCATTCACTAATTGAATGGTACAATATCGAAACTTATAGATCGTCAAAACCGTTCAAATCACTTGTTTTTGTATATTGACGTGATTTCTGTTCAAAGAAGTCCGTTTTCGTTCCGTCAAAATTATCAACATAAGCACGAATCCATTTCATCGGGTTGTCCGTATAATCTGGATAAACATCATGTAATCCCATCATGCGCAACATCTTATTAGCGCGGTACTTAACATATCCTGCCATTTCATCCAAATCAATACCTTCCACATTTCCGAGAACATAATTGGACCATTCGATTTCTAATTCCACGGATTCTTTAAAATGATCATAAACCCATTGGATAAATGTTTCATTATTATATTCCGGGTTTTCTGCTAATGTAGCCCGGAACAGCTCGGAAATAAACCGGCCATGTTCTAACTCATCACGATTAATATAGCTAATCATTGTTGAGGTTCCGACCATTTTATTATGACGAGCTAAATTATAGAAAAACGCAAAACCAGAATAGAAAAACATTCCTTCCAGTAGGGCTGTGTATACTAGTGTTTTCAAAATATTTTCAATTGTCGGTTCTTCGACAAATGTATTATATTGCTTGGTTAAATTTTTATTACGCTTCAATAGAACAGGATCCGTTCTTCCTAACTGGAATGATTTATTCTGTTCATCCAAGGATACGACAGAGGACAGTACGTAAGAATAACTTTCATTATGCACTGCCTCTTGCTGAGCAATAACCGCCATAATAGATTGAACAGAAGGATCTGTTGCGTATAATGAAATTAATAATGCTGTCCTTGTTTGTGGCGCATCCAATGTCGATAATAAGCCAATTATCTTCAAATACGCATCTTGTTCTTCTTCTGTAAGTGTTGGAAACTGCTTAATATCACTTTGCATATTGACTTCGTCTGCTTGCCAATAATTTCCTATCAGCCGTTTATACATTTTATACCAATGTGGATAAGCAATATCATTCCAATTCAATATTCCGCTTGATTTACCACCGAATACTCCTGTTGACTTATTAGGATTTAACGGTTCCAGTGTCTTCGCTTTTTCCAGCAATACTTTTGCCATGATATAATACTCCTTCCACCCATTCTTTCACTTTCTGTTCCTGTTTTCCTCTTGGTGACTGTTCAACCTTTAATCCAGGCCATGGACTTTCGTAAAATTTAACCAGCTTATCGACAGCTTTACAGAATAGATCATCTCCACCAAATTGTGTATCTCCAGTACCAAATACAGCGACATTGTTTGGCTTATAACCTACTTCAAGAATAAAATCTTTTACTTCTTCAGGAGTACTTCCCCGATCCCAGGTGAAAGTGCCAATGAAGATAACGTCATAACTAGAAGGATTGACTGGCGGATCAATCCCAATTCGGTGAACCGCCGTGTCTATCCCTTTTGCTTGCAATTCATTAGCGATCAGTCTCGCAACTTCCTGTGTATTACCGCTATAGGTTAAATAAGCAATGAGTGCCTTCAACTTTGACACCATTCGCATTCTTCCACATCATTAGAAGTAGAACGAACGTAGTAGGTGGTTTTTAGCCCTTCCCTCCACGCCTGTAAATGAAGACCCAATAAGATGGAAGCTCTAATGGTATTTGGTACATATAGATTAAACGAAATACTCTGGTCAATATGTCTTTGTCTAGCCGCATTCTGTTTTACGGACCAGCGCTGATCCACGATATAGGCAGAACGACGGTAAACATCATAGGTGCGATGTGTTAAATCAGGCGCCGTTACTGGGATTTTAAAATCCTTCTTTTCTTCATAGTAAAACGGCTTAAAGATCGGATCGATACTAGCAGTTGAACCTGCGATCATTGCTGTTGTAGAGTTTGGGGCAACAGCCATTAAATATCCGTTTCTTATTCCATGCTGTTTCACATCTTCTTTTAAAGCAAGCCATTCATCTTTTGTATATCCCTTAAGCTCAAAATATTCTCCGGTGCTCCACTTACTTCCTGAAAATGCAGGATAGCTTCCTTTCTCCTCACTTAGTTCCATGCTGGATTTAATCGTAAGGAAAGCAATCTTTTCGTATAATTCATCTGCATAAGTAACAGCTTCTTCTGTTTCCCACTTCATATTGTTACGAGCGAGCAAATGATGCCAACCAAATGTACCTAGCCCGATAGCTCGGTACTTTTTATTTGTCAATTGCGCCTGCATAATTGGTAAATGATTAATATCAATGACATTATCCAGCATGCGTACTTGAATCTTAATCAGACGCTCCAACACTTGATCTGGCACAGCTTTTCCAAGGTTAATGGAACTTAAGTTACAAACGACGTAGTCCCCTGATTTATATTTCTTTACAATGGTATTCTCACCTTCTAGAAATTCTTCGATAAACTCCGTGGGGGACTGATTTTGGGTAATTTCCGTACATAGATTGGAACAATAAATAATTCCTTCATGACTATTGCTATTCTGGCGATTCACTTCATCGCGATAGAACATAAATGGCGTGCCCGATTCTAATTGCGACTTCATAATTCGTTTCATAATATCAATTGCCGGGATTTTGCGCTTCGTTAACTGCTCATTGTTCATACACTCTTGATACTTTTCCCTAAAACTTCCGCTGCCTTTTTGCTCATCATAAAAATCCTCTAGTGAATAGCCCATCACTTGGCGAACTTCATGCGGATCAAACAAGTACCAATCACCGCGCTTTTCTACTTGCTCCATAAACAAATCTGGAAGCGTCACGCCCGTGAAGATATCATGTGCTCGCATTCGTTCATCGCCATTGTTAAGCTTTAAATCAAGAAATGCCTCAATATCACGGTGCCAAACATCTAAATAAACAGCAATCGCACCTTTTCTTGTCCCTAATTGATCTACGCTCACCGCAGTATTATTCAATTGTTTAATCCATGGAACAACACCGCTCGACATTCCTTTAAAACCTTTAATGGAGCTTCCGCGACTACGGATTTTCCCCACGTAAACACCGATTCCGCCACCATTTTTAGAAAGCTTAGCAATGTCAGTGTTGCTGTCGTAAATGGATTGCAAACTATCATCAACCGTATCGATAAAACAGCTGGACAATTGCCCGTGCGTCTTTCCGGCATTGGCTAATGTCGGTGTAGCTACTGTCATATATAGATTGCTTAATGCCCAATAAGCTTCTAAAACATGTTCTGTTCGCTTTTCTTTATCCTCATCTTGCATTAATGTCATGGCAATAATCATCCAGCGCTCTTGCGGCAATTCATAGACGTTTTTTTCATGGTCAGTTGCAAGATAACGTGTCGCTAGTGTGTACAACCCTAAATAAGTAAATAATAAATCTCTTGACGGATCGATATGTTTAGCGAAGAAGTCAATCTCTTTTTTGGTATACTTTTCCAAAATTGTAGATTGATAAATATTTTCTTCTGTAAGCATCGTAATTAATTGATATAATTCACCATATCTATCTGCTTCATACTTCCGATTCTGACGTGCCTCATGATAAAGCAGCTGTAAATAAATCCGGCTAGCTAAATATGACCAATCCGGCGCAGATTCATCAATATTTTCCAATGCGTTTTGCACAAGCGTGTCAAGTGCCTTATCAAGTGGTGTATCTTCCTCAATAGTTTTAAAAGATTTCTGTTTGTAGGCATCTGTTTCAATAGACAGTCCCTGTTGTGCTTGATCAATGATTTCTACAAGTTTATCCCTTGTAGATGCGATATCGGTGATCATTCCTTATCCTCCCTTTATATGCTAAAAACATTTTGATTACATGAGTTTATTTCCCTCAAAATCGAAATTCTATAAATAGTTGATAGTAGTCCAACGTAGTAGTAAGTTTAATCGTGTATTGTATGTATATTATTTGGTGTGAATCTGAAAAACGTAGAGGCATATCTGCCCATCATCTTGAGGGGATGGTAGTGCTTGATCTTAATTTTCTTATAAGTAAATACTGATTCATACATTTAAAACACAATATATAGTATGTTAGTATGATTACACCAACAATATATTGTGTTAAAAGCTTAGCATATAAATTCTATTATTGCAATCTATTAAAGCTGGAGAATGGAGAGAAATTTTCTTAAGACGATGTGAGAACAACGTTATATGCTAGAAAAAATAATTTTCCTCTTCGTTTCAGTCAAAAAACAATCATTTCAAAAAACAGCTTCGTGTACGATTTTATATCTAGCCGTAAATTTTACATCTTACCTGTAAATTGAACTCTTTCTGAAAACACACAAACTCTATTATATACTTTTTTCTTCACTTTTAAAATGGTAGTTGAGAACAATTTTTCAAAATGCTGATTTTCCTCATATCATCCATGGTATGAATCGTTCTTATACTCTACACGTTCCCTTTGCAGGCATTTTTCAATCCTTTCTTTATTTAATAGTTTATATGTTTCAAGTGGTGTTCAAAAAGAGGATATAGACCTGAGACTAAGATCACAACGTCCTTCGAAAAAATCGCGATGTATGATGTATGATTGCCGAAATTCCTCTCTTCCTGTTGTAATGCCGATAGTCTTGTACAATGGAAATTTGTGAGCGGTATGATTTCGAGTAGTGTAAACAGTTAGAAAGTAGAGTTGTCAGAAACAAGCCATGCAGAAATTTATTTTTTGAATCCTCTTTTCTTCTTCATTGAAATGAATCTAATTGCAAAGGTAAAGTTGGTCGATCATTATGTTGTTACTTGCTACTTCCTGAAATAAATTTGCTTAACTCGGTAATGAAGAATCATTCGTAACGTTATTTAAGCATATTAAAAGTGTTCCTGCAATTACAATGGATATAGGCTTTTAAAAACTCAAGTTATATCCACTTGAAGTTTTCACTCCTTCTTTTAACCTTCATTTATTGAAATTAACCATTGCCGATTTATACGTAGAATAAACTCAGGTAAAGCCTCCCTGATAGGTATAGGTCTTTACCTCTATAAATAGCTGCATCCTCCTTAGCCCATTAACAAATAAAAGCAAATTGAAATGTACCCGTTCTCATGATAGGATGAGAACAACTAACGTACTTGCATCTATAGGGAAAGAATTACGGAAAAAACCAAACATACCGGGCCAATTAAGCTGTCAAGAAATCTCAAGCCTCACTTAGGCGGGCAAAGTTCTATTCGGGATTGGCAAAGTTATCATGAACGAAAATAGACTTCTGGATCATAACTTCGCAGGTTAACTTTGGTAATACTACTATCTAGTAAGAACCCAAATCAATACTACATTACGAAAAGAGCCATTAATATGAATGATAATCAGCACGGTCTCTTTGCTGAAAAACAAAATTTGCTCCCGTGAAATCCGGAGGTACTTTCCAGAAGGTAATGTACTTATTCCTATAAGTGTGTACGAAAAACATGGCGGATTACCAGAATATATACAACCGTTATAATAGAAAAGGCTACCACTTACTACGCGCAAAAAGAGAGAAAATAGGCTAAAAAGCGAATGGAGGAATTGGAGATGGATACTTACGATATGGAGAGATCGTATGGTGGATAATTTAACCGATTGGGAGGTTGCTCATTTTCTTAACGGAACAATGGTAAAACAAACAACTTCGATTGCTGTTGAAAATCCGATTACGATTATTGTAAATGGCAAAGAATTTGCTACGCTGGTTTGCTCACCGGAATATGCAAAAGAACTAGTCATCGGCTTTCTTGCTTCATAAGGAATCATTTACAATTCAATCTCTTAATATGGATGAAGAAGCAGGATTTGCCTATTTTGAAATTGACAAGCTGGTCTGACGGGTATGACCAAGACTGCGCTTAAGCTAGACGAAGTTACTTTTCAAAAATATATCACAAGATAAAAACGGATGTATTTCCTAGATAACTAACATAACGAGTGCTGTTGTACAGCACTCGTTTACGCTAATTATATTTAGTCTATTTTTCGATACCAAAACCGATGAGCAGAAATAGCCTCTGTAAATCGTTCAATAAATCGCTCCACGGATGAATCCGTAATTACGCCTGCATCACTTCTGATACCTATTTCATCCAAGACTTTCTTTCCTTCATTCATCGCACCAATAGGCTTGTAATGTTGGAACGCTTCATGTACAAAATAGCGTGCTTTATAATGAAATTCTATGTTTTTTCGTTTTCCACCAGCAATATATACAGCATCAAACAATACTGAATCAGCTGTAAAAAAACTATTATTAACATTTAGTGTTTGCCCGTCTGAGCCAGTTACGTGTCCAAGTTTATTGCTGACTAATATCGGATGGACTCCATTTTTAGCTAAACGATTTAAAATAACAACGACTTTATCGGTAAGAAACCCGTCATCTATGAGTACAGCGACTTTCCTTGTTGCAGCTTTTTTAGTAGTATTTTCTTGGCTAAGCGCTGGTGACCGCTTCGTAATCGAAGAACCTCCTTTTTCTGGAGGTGTCACCCCAATATTTGTTGCAATTTCCTGCACCATTTTTAAATCTACATGACTAAACATATCCACTACTTGCTGTTTAACAGTTTGATTTTTTACTTTACCTAACTCAAAGCTAAAAGCATCAATAATATGCTGCTTCTCTATTTTACTCATACTGTTCCAAAATAAGGTTGCCTGTGAAAAATGATCTTTAAAACTATCACTGCGGGCACGAATCTTCCGTCCTTCTACTTTTTCCTGATAATGCTCATAACCCCCTTCTGCAACAGTTGCTGGCTTAGGAGTATTATTAGCTAGTGAATTTTTGTGATAACTGACCTGTCCAACGTTTATTGTGTGTCTGCCATAGCCATCACGCTGGTTATTATGAAACGGACAAACAGGTCGATTAATTGGTAGCTCATGAAAGTTAGGACCACCGAGTCTGATCAATTGTGTATCTGTATAGGAAAATAAACGGCCCTGTAATAATGGGTCATTTGTAAAATCAATGCCAGGAACAACATGACCCGGATGAAAAGCTACCTGTTCCGTTTCAGCAAACACATTATCGATATTTCGATTTAATGTCATTTTTCCAATTATTTTTACTGGTATATCTTCTTCTGGCCATAATTTTGTAGGGTCTAATAGATCAAAACTAAACAAATCTTCATCCTCTTCAGAGATTAACTGAACGCCTAGTTCAAATTCTGGATAATCCCCGTTTTCAATCGATTCGTACAAGTCTTGGCGATGAAAATCAGGATTCTTCCCGTTAATCTTTTGCGCTTCATCCCACACGGTTGAATGAACGCCTAATTTTGGCTTCCAATGAAACTTTACAAACGTACCTTTTCCTTGGTCATTGACTAATCGAAACGTGTGCACACCAAAGCCTTCCATCATTCGATAGCTGCGTGGAATAGCCCGATCGGACATTTGCCACATAACCATATGAGCTGTTTCCTGATTATTTGCAACAAAATCCCAAAAAGTATCATGTGCAGAAGCAGCCTGAGGAATTGCCGTTATGAGGTTCAGGCTTCACTGCATGGACGAAATCCGGAAATTTAATGGCATCCTGAATAAAAAAAACGGGAATATTATTACCAACAAGATCATAATTTCCTTCTTCTGTATAAAATTTAGTAGCAAAACCCCTTACATCACGAGCAAGATCGCCAGAGCCCTTTGAGCCAGCGACTGTTGAAAACCGGACAAATACAGGTGTTTTTTTACCAGGGGTTTGTAAAAACTTTGCTTTTGTATAAGGTTTCATCGATTCATAAAGTTCAAATTCCCCGTGCGCTGCAGATCCACGAGCATGAACTACTCTTTCCGGTATCCGTTCATGATCAAAATGCGTCATTTTTTCACGGAAATGAAAGTCTTCCATCAATGTTGGTCCTCTGTCTCCAACTTTTAAAGAGAATTCATCTTCCGAAATCTTTAGCCCTTGATTCGTTGTCATTTTTTTCCCATTATCATCGACACGAAAATTGTCTAATTGTTTTTGCTTACTATTTCCTTTCTGCCCATCAGCCATTACCTTTTTCCTCCTTACAATTTTGAGAATAACAAATTCCACACCGTGCTGTAGTACTATTTGGAAACCTTTCCTTAACCCAGTTCCCGAATGACGAAACAGTTAAACTAGTCTGCCTGTTTAAACCGAAACTTTTATCACTGTAATCAAGGTTGACGTTTTATCTCTCCGCTAATTTAAGGTGGTTAATAAGGATAGGTGGCGCTTTTTCGTTACGTATCTACTCCTAAGTGAAACACTGCACGAGTTGACTGCCAATTAAAACTGTTTTAATACTTATCATGATGAACATCTAATCAAAGGTCCAAAAAAGACGATCTATTGGAACTACATGCACAGGGAAATAGAGAAGATTTATTTCGACGTTTCATATCGTGTAGTAAGTGAAACAGAATATTAGTGGTGTTATAATTTAAACTAGATTACCTTTCAAAAAGCATTAAGGCTGGCTTAGACCGCATCATTCTTGAAAAAACGCGATGTATCGCGGCTTGAGTTTTTCTTGTCCGTGAAAAAACGTTGTGTATGTTGCCAAGCTTTTTGACATGTTGGACGCCGACACAGCATGTCTGTGCGTCAAAGTGCAAGGCGACGTAATTTTTGCGTGGAGAAAGGGTTTCAATTAAAAACATAAATCGCTAGAAATAAGCCTTCGGTGGACTTTTTTAAGTATAAGGAGTGAGCAGTGATGGACAAAATAATACTCTTTGATGGGATATGTAACTTTTGTGATCGAAGTGTCCAATTTATTTTAAAACGGGATAAACAAGAACAGTTTCTGTTTGCCTCGCTACAAGGAGGTGTCGGGCAAAAGCTATTCAAAAAATACCGAATTCCTTCGAACATGAATAGCCTTGTTCTGCTTGACGGAGAAAAGTATTATGTTAAATCAACCGCTGCGCTTCGCATTTGTAAAGAGCTTGCAGGGGTATGGAAGCTATTATACGGTCTCATCATCATTCCCAGACCAATTCGCGACTTTGTTTATCAATTTATTGCAAACCATCGTTATCAATGGTTTGGACAAAAGAAAAGTTGCAGTTTACCTTCCGCTAAAACGAGAAAGCGATTTTTATAATTCCAAAAGCCTACCATTTCCATAGTTAACGTTCTTGAGCTAAACGTTGAACAAATGGAAGAGCAATCCTGTCAAACTATTGAACTTTCAAGCGTCATCCCTAAACCCCAAACAGACTCATCATTTGCCTCAGATAATAGGGTAACTTTTAATAATTCCTATACTTCAACTTTTAAAAGTAAAGCAAACTTATTTATATAAATACGCCTCGTATTTTTGTAGGAACTTTTAGTTTTAGAGGGGGAAAACAAAAGGTTATTAATTAACAGAGGAGGTACTCCTGTCTATCCAGGTTAAAATGTAATTCAGCGGGGCGTTCTTCCAAGCCTCCGCTGAATCTTAATTTACTTAATTGAATATTAATATTGTTATCTATACTAAGCTTCCCTTACAATACGTATAGATGGAGAAACACTTTCTTATTTGTTGTATAGTACGGATTATAAAAAACTATTTACTTAGGCTTCTTGATCTGTTTGGCTTCATCTTCTTGATTTGTTTACTACGCAACTGACCACAAGCTGCATCAATATCTGCACCATTTTCCCAACGTACACCACAATTAATTCCTTGCTCTTTCAATGTTTCAAAAAAAGCTTGAATGGTAGCAGAATCACTGCGTTGATATTGACTGTGCTCATCAACGGTATTATATGGGATCAAATTGACATAAGCGAGCTTGCGATGGTCCTTTAATAGCTCAGCCAACTGAATTGCTTCTTCTTGGTGGTCATTCACATCTTTTAACATAATATACTCATACGTAATGCGTCGGTTTGTCTTTTGTAAATAGTAATGAATGGCATCCATTAATTTTTCAATTGGAAAGGCCTTATTTATCTTCATAATACTTCTGCGCAATTCATTATTTGGTGCATGAATGGAAACAGCTAAGTTCACTTGAACTCCGGTATCCGCAAACTTATAAATTTTATGAGCAAGACCACTGGTTGATACAGTAATATGTCTAGCACCAATATTTAACCCACGATCATCATTAACGATATAGATGAAATCCATTAAATTATCAAAATTATCTAATGGTTCGCCAATTCCCATAACGACAATATGACTTACTCGCTCGTCTTTTCCTTTTAAATCGAGATTCTTTTGCACCATCATTATTTGCTCAACAATTTCACCACTTGTTAAGTCACGACTTTTATTTAGCAAACCGCTGGCACAAAAACTGCAGCCAATATTACACCCTACTTGGGTCGTAACACAAACAGATAGACCATAATTAAAACGCATTAATACGGTTTCAATTAAATTTCCATCTGTCAGGCGGAACAAATACTTAATCGTACCGTCTTTTGATTCTTGTTTTACTTCTTCTTCAAGCACACCAAGGACAAAATGTTCGTCTAGTAAGCCAATCGTTTCCTTATTGATATTCTTCATGTCAGAAAAGTGATTAATTCTTTTTTTATATAACCAATTCCACACCTGATCCGCACGAAACCGTTTTTGTCCATGGTCCATTAGCCAATCCTTTAATTGTTCATATGTCATTCCATAAATGGACGGTTTACTCATGATTAACCCTCATTTCTAGAAAATCTAGTCTACAGAGTGATGTAAAAACATTAGATATCTCGTTTAAATTATGATTCACCATATTATCTTACTTCATGAATGAGCTTGTTGCAAATACCGATGTTTTTATATCTTATATTTTTAACAATGACAGCTAAAATATAACTCTAAACCAAAAGCTAACAACATGAGGACGAGGGCCTAAACTAGTCGACGAAGCTATTTTTCAAAAAAGATATCCACCATGTAGAATAAATATAATTATCGAGGCATCATAAAGAGCTGTTCAAACCTGTGAGTATTATTGAACAGCTCTATTGTTTCTTCTATGGCAATACTGTCTCTCCCATTAAATAACGATCACACTCCCTTGCTGCACCTCGCCCTTCATGAATAGCCCAAACGATCAAACTTTGGCCACGGCGCATATCGCCAGCTGCAAAAATTCCATCTACATTCGTGCGATAGTCGTCATACTCTGCTAAAGCGGTTGATTTATCTGTAGTATCTACACCAAAATGCTGGAGTAACGTTTGTTCCGGACCACGAAATCCGATAGCAATTAATACGAGATCAGCAGGCCAAACTTTATCTGTACCGGGAATTTCCTTACGTATTTTATTACCAGCCTCATCGTAGCAAAGCTTTACATTCATGGTATGAACTTCTTTTACATTCCCGTATTCATCACCTACCAACTTTTTCGTCATCACTGTATACGCTCGAGGGTCTGAGCCAAATACACGACCAGCTTCTTTATGACCGTATTCAACACGATGAATTTTTGGATATTGCGGCCAAGGATTTGTTTCCATCTCACGTACGAACCCTTTTTTATCATAAATATCAAATTGAACGAGGCTTTTGCAATTATGACGGACAGCGGTCGCTAAACAATCCGTCCCCGTATCTCCACCGCCGATTACTACCACATCTTTACCTGCTGCTGAGATATAATTATCATCCTGTAAATTCGAATCTAATAGACTTTTTG
Organism: Virgibacillus proomii; assembly: GCF_900162615.1. NCBI lineage: Bacteria > Bacillati > Bacillota > Bacilli > Caryophanales > Bacillaceae > Virgibacillus > Virgibacillus proomii. The sequence goes on from NZ_FUFN01000009.1 coordinate 839,059, forward strand.
TATTAGCATGAAGAAAATCCATGGCGAAATGAATTCCTTTTAGATGATTTCCCTCTACTTGGAGATCCCGATGTACCGTTGCTCCACTGCAAAGTATGATTGCATCAAATTGCTGTTTTAGCGCTTCTTTGGTAATATCCTTGCCAACTTCCGTATTCGTTAGGAACTTGATTCCTTCTTGCTCTAAAATAGCTACACGTCGCATAACAATATCATAGGAGAGCTTCATTTCCGGAATCCCATATGTTAATAATCCCCCCACTCGATCGCTCCGTTCAAAGACCGTTACAAGATGTCCTGCTTTATTGAGTTGGGCTGCTGCAGCAAGACCCGCTGGTCCTGACCCAACAACTGCCACCTTCTTTCCGGTTCGCTTTTTAGGAGGACTTGGAACGACCCATCCTTCTGCAAATCCTTTTTCAATGATTGCTCGTTCTATTGTCCGAATAGCAACTGGCGGCTTATTAATCCCGAGTACGCATGCTCCCTCACAAGGTGCCGGACATGCTATCCCTGTAAATTCCGGAAAATTGTTTTGTACATGCGCCAATTCCAAAGCTTCCTTCCACTTTCCTTGATAAACCAACTCATTCCACTCAGGGATCAGATGATAGACTGGACAACCCGTAGTAACTCCATCTAATTCCATACCGGTATGGCAAGTAGGAACGCCGCAGTCCATGCAGCGTGCCCCTTGAATTTGAATTTCCTTATCGGTTAGTGGAATGGTATAATCAAACCAATCCTTCGTTCGTTTAAGCGGATCTCTTTCTCTTCTTGTTTGTCTGTCATATTCCATAAATCCGGTTTGTTTTCCCATCATATGCCTCCTTTATAACATTTATCATTGTCTGTCCATTGACGAAGCTTCATAAGTAGCTGAAAAGACCTATTACACGACACTGATCCGCTGTTTTTTCTTTTCTGTTACTACTTGTTTTCTTTCTTCAAAGGCAAGCATTTCTGCATCAAACTTGCTGAGTCCTTCTTTTCTTAGCGCAGCGATCCGCTGTTGTATGTGCAGATAAGCTGTCGGAATAACTTTGACAAAATAATGCATATAGTTGTCCCAATAGTTTAAAATTCGCTTTGCATGTGCACTATTTGTTTCGATCACATGTTGTTCAATCAGCTGAATTAATTGGTCTATTTCATCTTGTTCAACTAAGGTTTCCAGCGTTACTAACTCCTGATTTACCTGGGAACGGAACGATCCACTTTCATCCAACACATAAGCAATACCACCGGACATTCCTGCGGCAAAATTTCGTCCTGTTTTACCTAAAACAACAACGGTTCCTCCTGTCATATATTCACAGCCATGGTCACCAACACCCTCAACGACAATCGTGGCACCACTATTTCTAACAGCAAACCGTTCTCCTGCAAGTCCACGAATATATGCTTCACCCCGTGATGATCCATAAAAAGCAACATTACCAATGATCGTATTCTTTTCCGGGGTAAAGGTAACATTTGGGTCAGGATGAACAATAATCTTCCCACCGGATAGTCCTTTACCAACGAAGTCATTTGCATCACCAATTAATCGAAGCGTCATACCAGGAGGGGTAAAAGCACCAAAGCTCTGTCCGGCTGATCCACTAAAATTCAGTTTTATTGTATCTTCCGGAAGCCCTCTTTCCCCATATCGTCTTGATACTTCACTTCCCAATAACGTACCTGTCGCACGATTAATATTACGAATAGCAGTAGTAAACTCAACTGGTTCACCATTATCCAGAGCTGGTTTACAATTTGGAATTAATTCTTGATAGTCTAACGTCTTTTCCATGCCATGATCTTGTTGCATTGTAGCGTAACGCCCGACATGTTCCGGAACATCAGGCTGATAAAAAATTGCCGATAAATCAATGCCTTTTGCCTTCCAATGATCCAGCGCCTCATTAAACTCCAATACATCTGTCCTGCCGATCATTTCATTGATGGTGCGAAACCCTAATTGTGCCATGATTTCCCTTGTTTCTTGGGCGATAAATTTCATAAAGGCAACAACATCATGTGGATCACCAATAAATTTTTTACGTAACTCTGGATTTTGGGTAGCAATACCAACAGGACATGTATCTAAATGGCATACACGCATCATGACACACCCAAGAACAACAAGCGGCGCTGTGGAAAAACCGAATTCTTCAGCTCCTAATAAACTAGCAATCACTACATCTCTTCCTGTCATCAATTTTCCGTCTGTTTCTACTACGATCCGGTCTCTTAATCCATTTAATAACAGCGTTTGATGTGTTTCTGCTAAGCCTATTTCCCACGGTAATCCCGTATGCTTTATACTTGTCCGTGGAGCCGCTCCTGTACCACCATCGTAGCCACTAATTAACACGAGATCTGCACGCCCCTTCGCAACACCTGCAGCAATTGTACCTACACCAACTGCCGATACGAGCTTCACACTAATTCGCGCCTGAGGATTTGCATTTTTTAGATTATAAATTAATTCGGCTAAATCCTCGATGGAGTAAATATCGTGGTGAGGCGGTGGTGAAATCAGTTCAACTCCTGGCGTAGATCCACGCACTTCTGCCACCCATGGATATACTTTATTACCAGGTAATTGGCCCCCTTCTCCCGGTTTTGCTCCTTGCCCAACTTTTATTTGAATTTCATCGGCATTGACAAGATAGTGACTGTTCACCCCGAATCTTCCAGAAGCCACTTGCTTAATGGCGCTGCGTCGTAAATCACCATTAGCATCTCGGGTAAACCGATCTGGTGATTCCCCACCTTCTCCACTATTACTTCGTCCGCCGATACGGTTCATGGCGATCGCCAACGCTTCATGCGCTTCTTTACTAATGGAACCGAATGACATCGCCCCTGTCTTGAATCTAGCACAAATAGACGCTACAGACTCTACTTCATCAATCGGAATTGGCTTACGTTGTTTAAAAGACATTAAACCTCGTAACGTTTGCAAGTTTTTCGTTTCGTCGGTCAATAGCTTTGAATACTCCTTAAACAATTCATAATTTCCAGTACGGCAAGCATGCTGCAAAGTATGAATCGTTCTAGGATTATACTGATGGTCTTCTCCACCTTGGCGATATTGATATTCATCCCCTGCTTCCAGGGTGCTATTTGCCCCACGATTTTCATGAAAGGCATGTTGATGACGCATTTGCGCTTCTTGTTCCATGATATCCAGTCCAATTCCACCTAATCTAGAAGCGGTATGAGTAAAGTATTTATCGATGACATCTCGCTTAATACCGATAGCTTCAAAGATTTGTGCTCCACGATAGCTCTGAATTGTCGAGATACCCATTTTCGATAACACTTTAATGATACCGTCAGTGACAGATTGAATATATTTTTCAATCGCCTGATCTTTCGAATATCCTTCCAGTTGCTGCTTTTCAACTAGATCTTTAATGGAATGAATTGCAAGATATGGATTGATCGCTTCTGCACCGTAACCAAGCAGTGCAGCAAAATGATGAACTTCACGCGGCTCACCAGTTTCCAGTAATAAACTAACCTTCGTGCGAATTCCTTGGCGAATTAAATGATGATGTAAGCCCGATACAGCTAACAGCGCCGGGATAGCCGCCTTCTCTTTACCAATTCCACGATCAGATAAAATCAAGAGAACTGCTCCATTTTTAATCGCTTGATCTGCTTGAAGAAACAGCTGATTAAGTGCTTTTTCCATGCCAGGCTTTGTTGTAGTTGTCTCAAAGTGTATCGGTAACGTCTCTGCTTTAAAGCCATCCAATTGCTGAACGCGTAATTTTTCTAATTCCTCATTTTTCAAAATGGGGGTCCCTAGGCGAATCTGTCGACAACTTAGGGCTGTAGGTCGAACGAGATTACCTTCCGCCCCAATGGTTGTTTCTGTCATCGTGATTATCTTTTCGCGAATGGCATCAATCGGCGGGTTCGTTACTTGTGCGAATAGTTGTTTAAAATAGTTGTATAATAATTGCGGCTTTTTTGATAATACAGCTAGAGGTGAGTCATATCCCATTGAACCAATCGGATCTTTACCATTGATAATCAGTGGCTTGATCATCTTATTTAGTTCTTCTCGTGTATACCCAAATGCCTGTTGCAGCTTGATTAAATCTTCCTCAACAGGTGGTTGATAGTTGACTTCTGGGAGATCATCTAAATCCAACTTGTTTTTTAACCATTCTTTATACGGTTGTTCGGAGGCAATTTGCATTTTTATATCATCATCAGGAACGATTATACCTTTTTCCAAATCTACCAATAGCATTTTTCCAGGTTCTATACGTTTCTTATACAAAATATCATCTGCAAATATATCCAGTGCGCCTACTTCTGACCCCAAGACAATCATACCGCTTTTCGTTACATAATAACGAGCTGGCCGTAAACCGTTTCGATCAAGACAAGCGCCTATTTGTTTACCGTCCGAAAAGACAAGTGCTGCCGGTCCATCCCAAGGCTCCATCAATGTACTATGATATTCATAGAAATCACGTTTCTCTTCCTTCATCGCTTGATCATGGGACCAGGCTTCAGGAATCATCATCATAGCTGTATGTGCTAAGGAACGTCCAGATAAATGAAGAAATTCAAATGTATTATCAAAAATAGATGAATCACTGCCATCGTAATCAATTATTGGAAGAATTTTCTTCATATCTTCCTCTGTAAAATAATCAGATGAGCATAGCTTCTCCCTAGCACGCATCCAATTAACATTTCCTCGCAGTGTATTAAATTCTCCGTTATGAATGGTATAACGATTCGGATGTGACCTCTTCCAACTTGGAAATGTGTTTGTACTAAATCGAGAATGAACTAAAGCAAGTGCAGATTTAAAATCAGGATGGTTTAAATCAATGTAAAAGGCATCTAATTGCTCTGGAATGAGCATACCTTTATATACAATTGTACGAGAGGACAAGCTGCAAATATAAATATCTTCCAGTTCTGGAAACTTACCAGCTTCTTGCTCCATGCGTTTGCGAATCACGTAAAGCTTTCGTTCAAATGCTTTTTGATCTTGAAGATCCGGTGATTTTTGGATAAAGAGTTGGCGAATCGTTGGCATCGATGTTACGGCTAATTTTCCTATAAATGATTCATTCGTCGGAACAGGACGCCAGCCGAGAAAATGTTGACCTTCTTCTTGAATAATTTGTTCAAACATCGCCTTGATTTTCAGACGAAGCCCATGGTCTCTCGGAAGAAAGATCATCCCGATTCCATATTCACCCTTAGGTGGAAGCTGAATCCCTTCTTTGACACATTGCTTTTGAAAAAAGCGATTAGGAATTTGTGTCAAAATTCCTGCACCATCACCTGTACTCGTATCAGCAGACTGTCCGCCTCGATGTTCCAAATTGCATAAAAGACTAATGGCATTTTGGACAATATGATGAGTTTGTTTTCCATTGATATTTGCTATCATCCCAATTCCACATGCTTCATGCTCAAATTGTGGATGATATAATCCCTGCGCTTCAGGGAGTTTATTTCTTGGCATCCAACTATCCCCTTCCTTGACATCGGTTATGTCACTGATAATATTTGTAAAAATCCTATTATACCTATTTTTCCAATAATTAATTTTCTAATTGTTTCGGAAAAATAGTGTAGTAGAAATACTATATCACAAAATTACGATTAACTCAAAATTCAGATAAGTTATTTTCATGCATTTTTATTTAAATTTAAAAGTTGTAAACGCTATGATCAAATGGTTGGATATTTTCTTATGCATGATAAATGCATGTATTTCAACTACTTTTGAGTGAAAGCAGTTTGTCATAAAAAATTCAAATCTTTTGCCGTTTCCGTGAATAATTTAATCATCCCCATCCTATATTCAAGCATCATTTATGAAGCTGATCATTGGACGCTCCATTAATTTACACTTATCATTGCTTATTAAGAGGTGTTCAAAAGGTAGGATAAAGTAAATCTTCCATCAGTAGGGTTTTCTTTTATCCCCCACTGATGTGATTAGAAAGAATAGAATCGACATTTAAATTGCAGTCGGATCCTCCACTTATCCTCTTAGGCTTCACCTCAAAGCATTTAAAGGGCAGGTCTAACTGCCAGTTACATATGGGGTAAAAATGACGCATCGAATTTCCTGGAGCGTTAGAACGTATAAAAATTCTTCATTTGTACAGCATTTAGAATGATGATAAAAACCGCTTTTTTAATTACACTTCTTTTTCCCATTCCCAAACAAATATATTGTAAATATTTGCTTTCTCTTTCAGCACTTGTAAAAGGTTTCTAGTTTACAATTAACTTCTTGTTTTGCTGAGAACAAAGGCTAGCTCTCCATAATAATATTATCAATAAGCCTTGCCGCTGAAAATTGAATTGCTGCTGCAAGAATCATGTTGCCACTGGCTACAGATATTGTTTCTAATTCAGGAAAGCTTAATAGCTCTACATAATCAATTTTGGCGGTCAGATGTTGATGGAGATAGTCGTTAACAGCATCGGTAATAACGGTGACGTCGGTCTCTCCCTCTGCGATCCGTTTTTTCCCTAACAATAAGCTATGATACAAAGCAGGAGCTTTCTGTCTTTCCTCAGCCGTTAAATAGACATTTCTAGAGCTGATTGCTAATCCAGAAGGTTCTCTTACAGTATTAACCGGAACAATTTCCACAGAAAAATCGAAATCATCGACAAGTGCTGATACAATTGCAAACTGCTGTGCATCTTTTAAGCCAAAATAAGCACGATCGGGTATGGTGAGATGAAATAGTTTAGTTAGAACCATGACCACACCATCAAAATGCATTGGTCGTTTAGCTCCGCATAGCCTATTTGTCCTTTCTGTTACCATCATCTTTACAGACTGTTTCTTCTTATACATCTCATCTACACTTGGCATAAATAATATATCAACACCCGCTTCCTTAGCCAGTTTTTTATCACGTTCTGCATCTCGGGGATACATATCATAATCCTCGCTTGGTCCAAATTGAATTGGATTAACAAAAATGCTCATAATTACGCAATCATTTTCTTGTCTAGCTTCTTTTACAAGTGCTAGATGTCCCTCATGCAAAAATCCCATTGTCGGAACAAACCCAATTGATTTACCACTTGCCTTTGATTGCTTTGCCAATTGGTTTATATCGTGCTTTGATGAAATTATTTTCAATTTATTCCCCTCCATACAAGGAAGCAATTTCTTCCTGATCCATTTTAAATGTATGCTTGTTTATTTCGGGAAACGTACCTATTTTCACCTCTCGAATATAGTCACTTAGCCCCTGAGAAACTGCATGATTTACATCAGCAAACTTTTTAACAAATTTAGGAATGCGATCTATTCCAAATGTAACCACATCATGAAATACAAGCACCTGTCCATCCGTTTGAGGACCTGCACCAATCCCAATGACGGGAATGTTTAGCTGGGAAGAGACTTCTTTTGCAAGCTGATGGGGAATACATTCCAACACAAGTGCAAAAGCACCTGATGCTTCACATCTTTTGGCATCTTTAATCAGCCTTGTCGCTTGCTCAGCAGTTTTCGCCTGTACTTTATACCCGCCAAACACCCCAGCTGTTTGTGGTGTTAATCCAAGATGTCCCACCACTGGAACACCGGCATTGGTTAGAGCTTTGATCGTTTCTATTACTTCTCCTCCGCCTTCCAACTTGACTGCATGTGCTCCACCTACCTGCATGATTTTACCCGCAGCTCGAAGCGCTTCTTCTTTACTTATATGAAAGGACATAAAAGGTAAGTCTGTTACAATGAATGTATCTAGTGCTCCCCGTTTAACTGCTTTAGTATGATGAATCATATCGCTTATAGTAACAGGAACGGTTGAATCATAGCCAAGAACAACCATTCCTAGTGAATCGCCGACTAAAATCAAATCTATACCTGCTTGTTCAGCAAGCTTCGCCTGTGGATAATCATACGCAGTCAGCATGGTAATTTTTTCTCCTGCTCGTTTCATTTGCCGAAAATCGGTTGTTGATTTCATTTTTATCCTCCAGTCTTGGTAGAAAGTAGGGTAAATCTTCAAACATTCTCTATAGCTACTCTTTTTTATAGATAATAGGTGCCGAATGGAACCCTTTTTTAAAAGATTGTATTTTAAAAATTATAGCAAATTTTCTGTTATTTTCCTAATTTCTTTTCCTTTATTTATTGCGAATAGATACCGTTTACTTCGAAGATTTAAGAAATCTACAACTCGGGCACCATAGAAATACACGTTCGATTTGAACGTACAAATTGGAGAGCTTCTAAGGTGATAAAGTTAAATGAAGATCCTTTTAAAAAGATAGCTACCATGTTAAAACGTTTCCTGACAATAAGCAAAAACTTCTCACTGATACATAGGCGTTGCAATCTTAGCCTTACTCTTTCGTAGAAAAAAACTCACTAAGTAAAGTTTCATTAATATCAGCTTTTTAAGCTATCACTTCACGATTGAAATAAGCTAAACAAGCTGATCGATTAGCCGATCAGCTTGTTTTTAAAAGGGTTATGCTTTTATTTTCTTCGCAATTTCAATCGTCCGTTTTGCTTGATGTTTAACTGCTGCTTCTACATCTTCCACCATCTTACCATTTTGGTCTTGTGTCACACTCACACCATAAGGATTTCCACCTGAAACAAACGCACTATCATCCGTGTATCCAGGAGGTACAATGATTGCTCCCCAGTGCATCATGGAAGTATATAATGATAAAACAGTAGCTTCTTGTCCACCATGTGGATTGGATGCTGAGGACATCGCACTAACTACTTTGTTGGTAGTTTTCCCGGCACTCCAAAGTCCACCTTGCATATCAATGAATTGCTTCATTTGAGAAGCAACATTCCCGAAACGTGTCGGCGTTGAAAAGATAATAGCATCTGCCCATTCAATATCATCAGATGTAGCTTCTTTTACATCTTTTGTTGCTTCATAATGAGCTTTCCATGCTGGATTTTGTGCAATTGCTGATTCTGGTGCAAGTTCTGGAACCTTTACTAGGCGGACTTCTGCACCAGCTTCTGTAGCTGCTTCTTTTGCCCATGTAGCTAATTGATAGTTAATTCCGGTTGAACTGTAGTAAATAATAGATAATTTTACTTTTTCCATTATATCGTCTCCTTTATGTTCTTGCAGTTAATGTTTATGAAATTGTTGTTACATAAAATTCCCTTACTGCACTGAATTATTCATGAAAGCAACATTAATATCGTTTGATAAACTAGTTACTTTACGTAACTATAATAATCAACAAAATATGTTCTGTCAACTAACTAACTCATACATAAAATTAGTGTGTTGCTCAAGTTCAGCTCGTTGTTTTTATAGCATTGTCCAAATTAGCAAAAAAGCTACTGAAAATCCAGCTAGATTCAGTTTGGGGAGCTGACTTATTTCAGTTAGATCCAGAGTCTTCAAACATGCTGGATGATTCAATTTTGCCATTGTTAGGTATTCGCTCTTACTTTCATCATTTATAAAAATAATTTATAAATTTTCTGTAACTTTTTATACCTTATTGTTGTTAGTTGATTAATAACATCATATAATTAATACTAGTTTAGAGGGGAAAAAAGAAAGGATTGAAACAATGGGAAAACGAATTTTATATTTTTTGTTAACAAACATCCTTGTACTGTTAACCATTTCCATTATTTTCACACTGATTCCCGGAACCTGGAAGTATATTGGAGAAGATGGTCAATTACAGTTGGGAACACTATTAATCTTTAGCGCCATTATCGGTTTTACCGGTTCATTTATCTCATTATCCATGTCTCGTTGGATGGCAAAAAGAATCATGGGTGTGCAAATTATCGAACCAAATGGTCGTTTAACAGAGCAAGAAAAAGAAGTAGTGGAAAAAGTTCACCGTCTAGCAAGAGCTGCTGGATTAATGCATATGCCCGAGGTAGGCATTTATCAGGCAAAAGAAGTGAATGCTTTTGCAACAGGTCCATCAAAGAAACGCTCCTTAGTAGCTGTCTCAAGTGGGCTATTAAATGAAATGGACGATGATGCAATTGAAGGAGTCATTGCTCATGAGGTTGCTCATATTGCCAATGGTGACATGGTAACTATGACTTTATTACAAGGTATCGTCAATACATTTGTTGTCTTCCTGGCTCGGATTGCAGCGTTTATTGTGTCACGATTTGTAAAAGAGGAACTTGCTCCTATTATTCATTTTATAGCGATTATTTTCTTCCAGCTCATCTTTTCCGTACTTGGCAGTCTGGTTGTTTTTGCTTACTCACGACACCGTGAGTTTCATGCAGATCGCGGCGGAGCTGACTTAGCTGGAAAGGATAAAATGAAACATGCTTTAGAATCACTAAAGCTTTATTCAAATCGCATGCGGGAAGAAGAAACTGCGATTGCCACCTTAAAAATAAATGGCACGAAAAAGACCTCCTTCTTCTCCACACATCCAAGCTTGGATGAGAGAATTAGCCGCTTAAAATAAAGTGAAACTTCTATCAGTAGAACTTTTCCTTTATCCCCTGCTACTGATAGAAGTAGAACAAAGGAATAAACCTTATAATAGAAAGACACTTTTTTCTGCGAGCAATATATCGCTCCCTCCATTTTCCTTATCGGTTAAAACACTAACTCTCTACATCCTGTTCTTAAGTTCTAAAGTGGAACAGGAGCAAAATGGTTTTATATAGAGACATTAGGTGACTGGGTCATTTTTACGGAACTTTTTGAACACAGCTATTCCATATTAAAATGTCCCCCAATCCCTAGACAAAAGTCCTGCCCGGGAGACCATTATTATATCTACCTGTGTGCTTGATCGGTCAAATAATCAGCTACATCTGTTAAATCTGAAAATTTTAAATCTGCCTTCTTACTTGTTTTCTCACGTTTCCCAATCAAAATGGTAGTTAACCCAGCATTTTTCCCCGCTGTTATATCCACATCACGATCCCCTATCATATAACTAGTTGCTAAATCAACGTTATATTGTCTTGCTAAATCGTTAATCATTTTTGCACTAGGCTTTCGGCAACTGCATCCAGCATCAGGCTTATGTGGACAATAAGCAATTGCATGAATTTCTGCACCGTATGCTGCAAGCTCTGCTATCATTTTTTCATGTACACGAGTCAATTCTGCTTCCGTCATATATCCTAGCCCGATACCGCCTTGATTAGTTACAACAAATACATAATAACCTAACTCGTTAAACCGCTTAATAGACGGCCCAACCCCATGTAATAGATAGAAATCATCAGGGTGATTGACAAACGTAACTCGTTTTGTCAGTACCTCGTTAATTACTCCATCTCGATCCAAATATACAGCTCGTTTTCCCATATTTATCACCTCTTTCTTTAAAAAGCGCTTGTTTTATACAGCAACGGGTATTACACTAACAAACGAATGGATATTTTTCCGTACCGATTTACCGACAGAAAAGATAGTAAATCCCGTACCATCCCTTATTCAGAAGATAGCTCCTTTACAATCGATGTGCTTATTCAAACTTTAAAGTACGGAAAATGAAATCGAACTAACTTGAGCAAGCCCACGTTTAGTCTAGGTAATTAGAGGCTCACTTATTTTAGAAAGCTTGCTGTCAATTGTATTTATTCGACATCATCGAATCTCTAACACCTTAAAACTTATTCAGCATAGATCATAAGCTAGACGATGCAATTTCAAATAAGATAGCCATCATGGAAAAACGGATATCATCTCCTAGACATTAGAAAAACTTGGCTTGTCGCTAAGTCTTTATGGCGAAAGCTAGCGTTTTTCTTATACGATAAAGTGAAACTTCATTCCGTGGAATGCTTTTTACACGGAATGTTAGTTGAACCAATCGGGCATTTAGGTGCCGTTTTCTCCCGCTTTGACCCTTTGCATCAACTAAAGGCTCTTGAAAAAGCCTAAAAGTTTATACTTTCCTATAGTATAAAAAAGCTTCATTTCTTTTTAAGAAATGAAGCCCCTATTACTATTATTTCATACCCCTTTGTTTCCATACATCGATTTACGATAACGTAAGACGTTATCTATTTTGTTCTCCATTAATGTTGATTCAAACGATTATTACTATAAAAGATTGTTTGTTGCAGTTTAGTATGATACTGCCAAGTTAACAAATCCTAAGCAAAAACTAAATATAAAAGCTAAACATCATCTTTGATGGATAAGACTACGCATTGTTCCATTTTTTGAAAAATTAATATGCCAGCTAAGCGCTTTCTCCAAGTTATGAGGTGTTTGTCCACCACCTTTTAATGCTTCTCGATAATACTCCCACAATTGCTCCCGATACATAGGATGAGCACAGTTTTCAATGATTAATGGTACTCTCTCTCTTGGTGCAAGTCCTCTTAAATCAGCATAGCCCTGCTCGGTAACAAGTACATCTACATCATGTTCTGTATGATCAACATGAGATACAAATGGGACAACACTCGAAATTTTGCCGTGCTTAGCAACTGATTTCGTAACAAAAATAGACAATCTTGCGTTTCGCGCGAAATCACCTGATCCGCCAATTCCATTCATCATCTTCGTTCCTAGCACATGGGTTGAATTCACATTCCCATAAATATCAACTTCTAATGCGGTATTAATAGCGATAATTCCCAAACGGCGAATAATTTCCGGGTGATTTGAAATTTCCTGTGGTCGCATTATAATTTTATCTCGATACTTTTCAAAGCTGTTAAAGACCTGTTCCATCTTTTCCTGAGATAACGTGATCGAGCAAGCCGATGCAGTCTTAACTTTATGAGCATCAATTAGGTCAAAAACAGCGTCTTGTAATACTTCTGAATATACTTGCAGGTCTTCAAATTCAGAATTGATTATTCCATGCAAAACTGCATTGGCAACTGATCCTATACCTGACTGTAATGGTGCTAACTTCTTCGTCAAACGTCCCTCTGCAATCTCATCACGCAAAAAGTCCAATAAATACCCCGCCATTATTTCCGTTTCATTATCTGGCTGAACAATGGTAGAAGGCGAATCATGTTGATTTGTGAAGACAATGCCCTTTATTTTATTCATATCTACCGAAATTCCAATTGAGCCAATACGATCATCTACTTTTGTTAACGGTATGGGATCACGATTACCTTGTTCATTTGGATTGTATAAATCATGCACCCCTTTTAGCAATGGCGAATGAGCTGTATTAATTTCAACAATAATTGCTTTCGCATTTTCTGCAAAAGCAAGCGAATTTCCAATAGATGTTGTCGGAATGATCTGCCCATCTTCCGTTATGGAAATCGCTTCCAAAATTGCATAGTCAACGCGATCGAGTACATTGCTTCTTAATAATTCTGCGGTATGTGAAAGATGTTGATCAACAAATAAATGTTCCCCTTCATTTATTTTCTTTCGCATGCTTGGATCAGCCTGAAACGGCAAGCGTTTATTTACTAATCCAGATTCCGCCAACATTTTATCAATATCGGAGCCTAAAGAAGCACCTGTAAATATATTTACCTTTAATTGCTCACCATTCTCTGCTCTTCGGACGAGCGCAGTTGGAACAGCTTTTGCATCCCCTGCCCGGGTAAAGCCACTAAGTCCCAACGTCATGCCATCCTGAATCCATGATGCTGCTTCGTCTGCGGTGACAATTCGATCATGTAATCGACTGTCCTCGATTCTTTCCTGCATTATACCCATCCCCAGACCCCTTTCTAGTTTATTTAGAATTTACAATCTATTTTATATGAAGCGCTTTCTTTTTTGTGGATAGGTGTCAAAAAGAGCTATAATCGGTATGAGACAGCATAATTAATGGCTAAAGCAGAACACGAAACTTGGCTAATGACAGGCTTTTAAGTACAGACGACGTCTAGTTAAAAAACAAGTACCTGTTTTTTATTTTATTTACAATTGCATTAACATCAAATCCTATGATTACAAACGCATAAGGAACATTAGGTAAATAAAATAATATAGTGGCAGTAAAAACAATTATACAATAAATAATTAAACCTAAATAAATCTTATATTTTTTCATGAATTCTTATCTTACTTCCTTTTAATTTTCGTTACAAAAGCTCGCAATCAAACAAATAAGAACTTACACGTAATACATCAACATCTTCCATGTCTAATCCACCGCTTCGCTAAGATCTGGAAATTCACTAACTATAACATTAAAAACCTAGCAATTTGCGAAAATAACTTGAATAGGACTGACTAACAGGCAACTGGTCTCCATTATCCATTTCCAATACAAATGTTGAATGAGTATCCGGGTATATATGCACAATATGATTTACATTAGCAATGTAAGAGCGATGGCAACGAATAAAATATGCCTTGGGCAGCATATATTCAAACTCCTGCAAAGCCTTACGATGAACACCTGTAAAGGCGTTTGTAACTATCCGGGTTTTTCTTTCTTTTACTTCCAAATACACTACGTCGTTAAAAGGAAGCGGCTTCCAGCCATCTGATGTTTTCACAGTAATAACAGATTTCCCCTCTGTTAATGCAGGATAAATGGCCATGACACATCCTTCTAACTTACCTTGAGAATGAAATGGTACAGCCATTCCATGATAAGGAACACCATAGACATTACGAGGAATAAACTCTGATACCTTTTGTTCCGTAACAATTGCTTTGTTGGCTAGCGTCCCTTCCTTAATGGGGTCTCCCGGCCTAATCTTCAAATCAACACGTACGCTGGGTCGGTAATAAATATATTCTGTCGTCGATGTAACCGCAATTGATATTTCATCGGAAAAGAGCTCCCCAATAACATCTAGTAAAGAACTTGTTGTAAGTCGTTGCATAATCTTTCGTTACCCCTTTATGTTTCGTTACTATCTCCCTAACCTACTATGATTCTATTTATCTCTCATTTTATTTAAATGTAGAAGGCATAATAACTGCGATGACTTCCCCTTTGGCACAGCATACTTTCTCAGCAAACACTTCTGTCTTCACTTTAAATTTCTTTGAGTGAATTTCTTCCACAGTTCCTACAGCCTTTAGCTGCACACCATGAGGTGTTGGCTTTATGAAGTCAACATGTAATGAAGCGGTTACAAAACGTGGTGGCTCTGTTCCATCACCAATGCGATGTCCATTTTTATGATGAAGCATCATCGACGCTGATCCTGTACCATGACAATCAATTAATGAAGCAATTAAGCCCCCATAAACAAAACCAGGAATAGCAGTATGCTCTTCTTTAGGTGTATAAACCGTAACGGTTTTATTTTCTTCCCAAACTGTTTTAAAATGGAGTCCATCCTGATTTAGCCTTCCGCAACCATAACACCAAGCATAATCATCTAAATAAATATCCTGAATTGCTTTTGTCACCACCTGCATTTCCTCCTCTTTTTGACTAGTATAGCATAGTAGCTTAATATGAAGGTATGATAGCGACTTTTCATCATTTAGTTAACTGTTATAGTTATTAAAAAGTTCTGTTATCTACAGTATCAAGAATCAAATGATGACATTGTATTAGATGTTCGCTAGAATAAAAGTATATGAATAGTTTACTATCTTCTCCATTCCACAATAAATTTTAGAGCTCTACCATTTTAAGTTCTAACACTTACAGGAGATGAGAGAACACCAAACAATAAGAAATAGAGAGATGGGGTTTTGTGGTATGAAAAAATTAGTCATCTTAGGTGGGGGATACGGTGGGCTGAAAGCGCTATTAAGACTGCTTGATTATCAGCTGCCAGATGATGTGGAGATTACACTTGTAGATAGGAACCCGTATCATTCTATAAAAACAGAATTTTATACGATTGCTGCTGGCACCTCTGCGGACAAGGATGTTAGGCTGAATTTTCCAGACGACCAACGTGTTCGTTATTTTTATGGAGAAATTAAAAAAATTGATACAGCCAATGAAGAAATTTTATTCTCCAACACGAGTGAAGTCATCCCCTACGATTATTTAGTTATTGGACTGGGTTGTGAGGATAATTATCATGGGATTAAGGGTGCCGAAAAATACACAAACAGTGTACAGACTTTCTCCAATGCCAGAAGAACAGGACTTGCTGTTTGCGATTTAAAAGCCTATGGAAAGGTTTCTATCGTTGGTGCCGGGTTAAGTGGAATTGAGGTAGCCTCTGAAATAAGAGAAAGCAGACCAGACTTAAACATTCGCTTACTCGATCGTGGAGCAACCGTATTAAAAGCATTTGACCCAAAGATTCAACAGTACGTAGCTGAATGGTTTGTTGCTAATGATGTTGATGTGATACACCATGCCAATGTAGAGTACGTGGAAAAAGATGGTGTTTGTAATAACGGCGTCTGTTATGTGAATGATGTGACTATTTGGACAGCCGGGGTACGACCGAACTATTTAGTAAGAGAGTTGCCTTTTGCTAAAGACGAACAAGAAAAAATCATTGTCAATGATTTTTTCCAAGTACCGGAAAACACGAATATCTATATTGTTGGCGATTGCGCTTCGTCGGAGTTTTCCCCAAGTGGACAGCTAGCAGGGCAACAGGGAGAGCGTGTTGCAGAAGTTCTATTAGCCATTCTTCAAGGCAAAGAACCGAAAAAACCAAAGGAAATTAAACTGAAGGGAACACTTGGCTCTCTCGGAAAATCAGACGGATTTGGAAATATGATGCAAAAGCCAATAATTGGCTGGCTACCACGAGTAGCTAAATCTGGTGTGCTGTGGCTAAATAAACGACACTAAAAATATAGGAAAACCCAAAATCAGTTACCAATGATTTCGGGTTTTCCTAAGGTTATCTATCTACATCATGATATGTACAAGACCAGGTGCAATCATCGAAACTAGCACGGCACTTACAACCATAGAGATTGTACTAATGGCGCCTTCTAATTGACTCGTCTCCATGGACGTGGCTGTCCCAACGGCGTGCGATGCACTTCCCATTCCTACACCTCGGCCAATATAATGGTCAATCTGAAACAAGCGAAATACATAGCGATGCATGATTACACCACCAATTCCTGCTATCATAACAAAGATTGCAGCTAATGGGATTACTCCCCCAATCGTCTCCGTTACAGCCATCGCTACTGGAGTCGTTACTGATTTTGGCGTTAAGGAGTAAACAATGGTTGACTCGAATCCAGCCCATTGTGCAAGTAATAATCCGGTAGAAATACCAACGATACCGCCGACAAAGGTACCTGCTAAAATGGGGATCGTTACCTTCTTTAACGTTTTGCGATATTTATATAACGGGTATGCCAGTGCTACAACAGCTGGTCCAAGTAACTCATTGATCCACTTTCCACCCACCATATACGTCTCATATGGAATATTAAATATAAATAATAGAATAATAATAATTACGGTAGCTACTAAAACGGGCGCAGTTAATGAATACTTCCACGTCCGATGAATCAATAACGCAAAATGATAGATAACAAACGTTCCGATAATTGCTAAGACAGCAATAATAAACTCACTCATGCTTCCATTCCTCTCTACGAATAAGCCACTGGCTAACATAACCAGATCCTCCCATAACAAAAATCGTGCTTACCAACACGATCACAATTAATAAGAAGCCCTTCCCCATAAACAGATGATAATACTCAATAATCCCAACGGTTACCGGAATAAAAAAGAAAGCTAAATTCGTAATGATGTAATTAGCCCCTTCCTCAATCCAGGACATACGAACAAGCTTTGTACTAAGTAATAAAAGTAAAACTATCATTCCGATAACACTCCCGGGTATAAACAAATGAAATGTGCGTTGTACCCAGTTTCCAAATTGAAAAATGATATACAATAAAACAATACTCCCTATCATTTTTCCTAACTTAACCACTCTTTTTCCTCCTTGCCTTTTTTAAAAAGATAATCTATATTATAGCAGTATTATTCATGATATGTTAAGGATTCTACTCCGTTTTTAGTTAAATAATCTTGTTAAGCGCTTAACAAGAATTATTAAAAAACTGGTTAAAAGAGACGGGTTGAATTTTCATTGTACACTTAAATGATTAAAGTTTAGTTTGCTGGTGCTTGGGCGCATAAGCTAGACAAAACATACTTCCAAAGAAGATACCCACCATGAAAGAATGAATCGTTTTCCAGATTAGAAAAACTTGGCTTGTCGCCAAGTCTTTAGCGAAAGTTGTAGTTTTTCTTATACGATAAAGTGAAACTTCATTTCTTGGAATGCTTTTCCCAAGAAATGTTAGTTAAACGAATCGGGCATTTAGGTGCCGTTTTCTCCCACTTAGACCCTTTGCACGAAATCAGGGCTTGAAGTGGGAAACTTACGGCACCTTACATGCGGGATAAACCCTAAAATTTTATACTTTCCTATAGTACAAAGAAAAACCGAACTTCTAGGTACCGACCCCCCAAAGTTAGAGTAGAAATCTAATTTTCGGGGGTGTTTTTATGGCTAAATATAGTGAAGAATTTAAAATAAATCTTGTCACCGAGTATTTATATGGCAACCTAGGATATAAATTATTAGCAAAAAAATATAATATGGGTAGCGCAACACCAATATTTGAATGGGTGAAAGTCTATAAGTCTCAGGGAATGGATGGGTTAAAAAGAAAAAAAGCTAGGAAGTTTTATCCTGTTCNACAATTCCTATAAGGGAAACGTTGGAAAAGTGGCGAAAAACCGATTGTCTCGCCGTTTTAACACGCCAATTCCTCTTCAAAAATTAGTAACCGATATTACAGAATTCAAATGTCTAAGTGAAGAGAAGTTATATTTAAATCCGATTCTTGACCTTTATAACGGAGAAATTATTGCGTATAAAATCAAGGAACGTCCAACGTTAGATCTTGTCATAGAACCTTTAAAAGAAACGATAGAGATAATAAAGAATCATGCAACCTATCGCACCACCATCCATTCTGACCAAGGCTTTCATTACCAGCACAACCAATGGGTGAGAACATTAAAAGAGAATAAAGTATTCCAAAGCATGTCTAGAAAAGCAACCTGTGCGGATAATGCTTCCATGGAGAATTTTTTTGGCATTTTAAAACAAGAAATGTATTATGGAGAAAAATTAGTAAGCTATGAAGAATTAAAAAGTCGGATTGAAGAATATATCTATTGGTATAATCATGAACGAATAAAAGAAAAATTGGCCGGGCTGAGCCCAGTCGAGTATCGAACGCAATCCAGCCAATCAACTGTATAATAAAACTCTAACTTTTGGGGGTAATCACACTAAACGTGTTCGGTTTGGACAAACTATTTATCTACTGCCTTCACCACTAACCATACAGATTAAAATAGAATCGTTCTCTGTACAGAGCAACGCTTGATCCATAAGAGAATTCGTTTACGATTAGCGGAAAGATCCGGGCTATTACTTGGAATCGCCGAAACTAACTATCCATATACTACTTCTCCATTCTACTTCTAGTTAAGCAGTAATACATTGACTATGGTTCGATTGTTTTTGCTTCTTTTACATCTAAAATTGCATCCTTAATAGCTTCGTCTACAGAAGCATGGGTTTGATTCACTGTTGCATGTACTTTTGTTGGTAGTCCCCACAGTTTGATAAAGCCTATTGCCGCTTCATGATCAAATGAATCGTCTGCATTATATGTGGCCAAATCATAATTATATAATGACTGCTCCGAAGCGCGTCCTACTACCTGTAGATGACCTTTATATAATTTTACTTTAACCGTTCCGGAAACATCCTTCTGTGTCTGTGTAACAAATGCCAATAATGCTTCTGTTAGCGGAGAATACCATAAACCATCATAAACTATTTGAGCTAATTTTTGTTCGATTATCGGCTTAAATTGTGCTACCTCTCTTGGTAATGTCAATGCTTCTAACTCTTGATGGGCAGTAATTAATGTTATCGCTGCAGGTGCCTCATATATCTCCCGTGATTTAATCCCGACGAGTCGATTTTCTACATGGTCAATTCTACCAACCCCATGCTTTCCAGCAATTTTATTTAATTCTTGAATCAAATTTTCCAGTGCAAGCTTCTTACCATCTAAAGATATTGGCTTCCCATGTGTAAACATGATTTCGACAATTTGCGGTTCATCGGGTGCTTCAGTTGGATTTGTTGTTAACTCATATGCCTCCTCTGGTGCTTCTACCCAAGGATCTTCCAGCACGCCACATTCATTACTGCGTCCCCAGAGATTTTGATCAATGCTAAACGGATTATCAAGATCAATCGGTATAGGTATGTCATGTTCCTGTGCATATGCAATCTCTTCTTCCCGTGACATGGCCCATTCACGGACAGGTGCAACAATTTTCAATTCCGGATCCAGAGCTGTAAAGGCCACATCAAAACGAACTTGATCATTTCCTTTTCCAGTACAGCCATGTGCCACGGCAACTGCACCTTCTTCTTTAGCAATATTGACCAGTACTTTGGCAATTAAAGGCCGAGAAAGAGCAGATATTAATGGGTACTTTCCTTCATATAATAAATTAGCCTGTAATGCCGGTAATACAAATTCGTCGGCAAATAATGATTTAGCATCAATCACATATGATTTAATTGCACCTACCTGCAGTGCCTTATTTTTTATAAAATCAAGATCTTTTCCTTCCCCAACATCAAGCGCTACAGCAATTACATCATAATTATATTTATCCTGTAGCCACTTAATTGCTACAGATGTATCTAATCCGCCCGAATAAGCTAACACAATTTTTTCCTTTTCCACACCGACCACTCCTTTATTCGTTCTATTATTGAAATATTATGCACCATCACGAATAAATATTCAAGCTTTAATTTCATTTATTGCAAAATTTCTTTGTTTTGAACTTTATCGTTTTTTCATTTAGATCGAAAATGTTATAATTTATGTATCAAGCTTTTTGTATAAGAGTCTTCAATTGCCTGCAATAGCTATCCAATAAAAAATTGCAGGGTTGATAGATATATTTTCTTTTCCCACCTTAATACAAGACCATTTCAGAACAAAAACTCGGTTAGCGACGTACAAACGGCAGATCTTTTGACGAGAAAAATGAAGCTTCATTCAAGGCGTGTTTTCTCCTTGAAAAACCGCGATGCGTCACTGCCATAGCTTTCCTTATCCTTAAAACTGCGGTGTATTGCTGTCCAAGCATACCCTGTCCTTGAAAAACCGCGATTTGTCGCTGTCGTAGCTTTCCTTGTCTTGTTGGCCCAAACGAATGAGGGATTTAGGAGTGTCTTTCTTACCATAAGCACATTTTTGAAATGAGAAAAATACGGATCTTTACATTCGGGGTAAAGGAAACATGCCTCTAAACCAAGGGTATGCCGATGCCTGAATGGCAAGCCCTTTAGATTCGAGCCGATATTGAAGTTTTTGCTACCGCTTGAGCACTTAAGCTAGACGATGCTACTTTCAAAAAAGGTATCCCGCCATGTAAAGATGGATATCACTTCCTAGACAATAAGCTAGGCATATCATCTTGCCATTTACAAATGAAAAAAAGTATGTCCACTTTAAAAAATTTAAGCATTGACACTTCACTATGTTTCTTCTTCACCTTTACTATTATTAGGCTTTAGATACAGGCTAACTGCTCCAGCTTCCTTGTTTCTAGCTTTGTATTCTTGCCTATAAGAAAACAGGATAAAACCATTATAGGAAGGAAGCACTTGACATGGTCAGACATCTAATTATTGCACCCAAATGTTAACTCTGTTAAAGCTGTTTTCTGCTCTATTGGATTAACAAACTGAAGATTATGTTAATACCACCATTTTAGATCTCACCCCCAATAAAAGGAGGAAGTTAATGGACAATATTAAAGACACAATTATTGAAGTTATCCAATCGATTTTACCAATAACGATCGTTATTACTATTTTACAGTTCACATTGATCTGGTTGCCAACAGAAACATTTTTACAATTTTTAATTGGTGTTGGCATGGTTGGTTTTGGCTTAATTCTATTTCTATTAGGAGTTAATATTGGTTTACTCCCTGTAGGTGAAATGATAGGTTCTGCCCTATCCAAGACAAAAAGTATTTGGCTCATTGTGATCTTTGGCTTTTTACTAGGAGTTGTTGTTACGATTGCTGAACCTGATGTGCGTGTACTTTCGACACAGGTGGATCAAGTATCAAACGGGAGTATTTCCAAAAGTGTACTTATTCTAGCTGTTGCCCTTGGTGTAGGTATATTCGTAGCGCTATCTATGATAAGAATTGTCTTTTCTATCCCTATTACCTATATGCTTGCAGGTGGGTACGGGATTATATTTCTCTTAGCTGCATTTACACCGACAACATTTGTACCTCTTTCATTTGATTCAGGCGGTGTAACCACTGGGCCGTTAACCGTGCCCTTTATCATGGCACTTGGAGTAGGAGTTGCTTCCGTATTAAAAGGAAAGACAGCATCTCAGGATGGTTTTGGGTTAGTAGCCTTAGCTTCCATCGGTCCAATTATATCTGTATTGATCTTAGGAGTGATTTATGGATGAACCTGCATATTTTTAAAGGCTTTCAACAAACGACGGAAGAGGTTGCCCTTGCCTTGCTTCCACTAATTGGTTTATTTTTGTTTTTCCAATTTTTCTTTTTAAAACTTCCCCATCGAAAATTAATGGATATAGCCGTTGGATTTATCTTAACATTTCTTGGACTGTCTTTCTTTCTGCAAGGGGTTCATATCGGATTTTTACCAATTGGTGAAATGATTGGAATTGACCTTGGTTCCATTGAATTCGTTTGGCTTCTCATCCCAATTGGTTTTATCTTAGGCTTCTTTGCTGCATATGCCGAACCCGCTGTTCAAGTGCTGATTCATCAGGTAGAAAAAGCATCCGGTGGGTACATTCCACAAAAAATATTACTTTACACCGTTTCAACTGGTGTTGGCATTTCGGTCGCTCTTTCCATGATCCGGATTCTTTTAGGGATTTCTCTATGGTATTTTATCTTGCCTGGTTATATAATTGCATTAATTATGGTAAAATACTCATCGAAAACGTTCGCATCCATTGCGTTTGACTCTGGAGGGGTTGCTACAGGCCCAATGACAGCTACATTCATACTAGCTATGTTTGTTGGTATAGCTTCCGTAACGGAAGGCCGTGATCCATTACTTGATGGATTTGGTATGGTAGCGCTTGTAGCTTTAGCTCCTATTTTATCTGTACTTACATTAGGCATTTTATACAGTAGAAAGGAGAAGGAGCAATATGCCCAAGAAACTCAAGCAAAAGCTCATCGTCACGATCGTTAGAAAAGAAAAAGCAAAAAAGGTCATATCTGCTTCAAAAAAAGCCGGTGCTAGCGGAGGAACGACCTTATTTGGAAAAGGCTTCAGACTGCATGACAAAGAGAGATTTCTTGGCATTCCGATTGAGCGTGAGCGGGAAATTATCTTAACATTAGTAGACGAAGATATTTATCCAGCCGTTATGCAAGCAATTATCGACTCCGTTAACTTAAATAAACCCAAGCAAGGAATTGGTTTCGTCATTAACGCAAAACACATTACCGGCGTCCAACACTTACTGGACTTAAATAATACAGATAACGAACCAGATGAAGAGGATGTGGGACTCAAAATGGAAGAGAAAATCATGTACGATCTGATTGTTACCATTGTAAATAAAGGTGATTATGAAAAGGTTGTTGATGCTTCTAAACGCGCAGGAGCAGAAGGTGGTACTATTTTAAGCGGGCGCGGTACCGGCATCCATGAACAAGCTAAACTATTTAACATATTAATTGAACCAGAAAAAGAAATCGTTCTAACGTTAATTAACAAGGAAAGAACAAATGATGTATTAAAGGCGATTGAAGAAGAAGCTGAATTAAACACGGCAGGAAAAGGAATTGCTTTTGTGATTGATGTGGAACAAACTATTGGAATTAATCATGTGTTAAATCAGTTGGTAAATGAAAAGTTTAATCAATAAACTCTCTGTTCATTTCTTAGATGAATTTATCGAAAGTAAGACCATTTGCTACAGCTTAAGCATTCAAGCTAAACGGCGCTATTCTAATAAATTTATTCACAATGTAGAAAAACGGATATAGTTTACTTTTAAAAAACATATGGTGATGTAAAACCTTTTTAGAAATGGACCGTCAATAACCGGATAAAGAACAACACCATCGTATTCGATATGAAACTAAATTTATACTTATCAAGATGTAAAGAACCTGCCAAATTGATATACATATCCATTCGACAGGTTCATTCAGCTACACATGCTGTAGCGCTTCTTTAATATTTGTCTCTCCAGAAATAAGATCAAAAGATTTACGGATTGTGTTAGGTTCATCTAATGCTCTAACAATGGCTTTAGCAACATCTGCTCTTGGAATCTTTCCAATCTCTAAATCAGCTGCAGCAACAACTTTTCCAGTACCGGGTTCATTTAATAACCAGCCTGGACGGATAATCGTATAATTTAACTTACTTGCCTCGAGCATTCGATCCGCATAATGCTTGGCAACATAATATGGCTTTAGTTCTTCAATCCAGTTTTCCCTACGATGTGCCTGTATCGTACTTACCAAGACAAACCGTTTGGCTCCTACTTTCTCAGCCGCCTCCATCGTTTTTACTGCTCCATCTAAATCAATTAATAAGGTTTTATCATAGCCTGTACTTCCACCAGAGCCGGCAGAGAAGACAACCGCATCCGCTCCTTGCATCACTTTTTTAAGTTCAGATACAGATCCCTCTAAATTAGCTAATACTGCGTCGAACCCTTGTTCTTTTAGAGCATCCAGTTGCTCTTGCTTCCTTACCATCGCTTTAACCGAATGCTTATCACTCGCTGATAACTGCTGTAACACCTGTTTACCGATTTGTCCATTTGCACCAACTAAAAATACCTTCATGATAGCTAACTCCTTTCCTTTTCGCTTTTTTCGTACATGATGGATAAAAAACTCGTTTCCTTTGTACGATAATTATTAGAAAAACTTGGTTTGTCGCCAAGTCTTTAGCGAAAGCTTTAGTTTTTCTTATACGATAAAGTGAAACTTCATTTCTTGGAATGCTTTTCCCAAGAAATGTTAGTTGAACGAATCGGGCATTTAGGTGCCGTTCTCTACCACTTTGATTCTTTTGTATTAACTCAAGATTTTGAAGTGGGAGTCTTACGGCACCTTACATGCGGGATAAAGTGAAACTTCATTTCTTGGAATGCTTTTCCCAAGAAATGTTAGTTGAACGAATCGGGCATTTAGGTACCGTTCTCTACCACTTTGATCCTTTTGTATTAACTCAAGATTTTGAAGTGGGAGTCTTACGGCACCTTACATGCGGGATAAAGTGAAACTTCATTTCTTGGAATGCTTTTCCCAAGAAATGTTAGTACCACAAGGGTATGACCTAAAGGCCCTTGAACGAATCGGGCATTTAGGTGCCGTTTTCTAACACTTTGACCTTTTGTATCAACTCACGATTTTGAAGTGGGAGTCTTACGGCACCTTACATGCGGGATAAACCCTAAAATTTTATACTTTCCTATAGTATAAAAAGGGTTGCATGTATTTATGGAGGCAACTGTAAAAAAATCCCTGTTTTTTAATTATGACAAACAAATAAGGGGGAAGCAAATAAACTGCATACATGTACAATTCTACACAGTTGAATAGCCATACATAGGCTGCTATGTACATCACAGCTAGTTTCTCGGTAGCTGACTCTACTGCTTCATGTATTTTTTAACATCTATCAGAGGAAAGCAAATCCTTAATAAAATGAACCTTCATTCAGTAGGAGTTTTCTTCCAACTCCTACTGAATGTTAGTTGAACCAATCGGGCATTTAAGTGCCGTTTTCTCCCACTTAGACCTTTTGTATCAACTTAAGGCTCTTGAAGTGGGAGTCTTACGGCACCTTACATGCGGGACAAAATCCGTTCTACTTGTTAAACACCTACTCGCTTGCAATTATTAAATAAAGGGCAGTTCCTGCACAGTGGTTTTACTTTGCAATATACCTTTGCATGCTCCACAATGAGAGCATGGAATTCTTGATATGCTTGGAGATTAGTGGGGAAATTTGATTCAACCTCGAGTCGAAAAGATTGGTCACTCGTTGGCATATCCAAACCAAATCGTTTAAAAATTCGCCTCGCATACGCATCTGCAACAAAGACAGGACGATTAAACGCATAAAGCAGCATGACGTTGGCTGTCTCCTCCCCAATTCCGTAAATACCCAACAACTCTGCTCTTAGGTGTTCTGTTTCCTTATATTGTAATTTTTCATGATGATAATCATAGTTTTTATACCAATGAAGAAAGGCTTTCAGACGCTTAGCCTTCTGATTATAAAATCCACTTGACCGAATTGCAATTGCTACTTTCTCTGTCGGCATCGAAGCTAGCTTCTCCGGGGTCAAAACAGGAGATAGATTTTGAATTGCTTTAACGACATTATTCCAGTTTGTACGTTGGACAAGAATAGCTCCTACCATTATCTCAAATATGCTTTCTGCTGGCCACCAACCTTGTGGACCATAATAATGTAGCAACTTCTTATATATAACTTCATAAGTTTGCATACTCTATCAAGCTCCTTTTGCATACACACTTTTAGCATTTTTACATTCGCTTAACATGTTACAATCATATCTATCTCCTCATCTATTGTAGCAACTCATTTTGTTACATGGCAAACGCACTCCCCTCGTCCCATCACGTTTCCCTAAATAAAAAACTCCCTCGTTTTCTTCAAGCCTACTATTAAATTTACTAGCAAAATGTGAGAGAATTTCTTAATAATTTACAAAACCTTTACATTCACATCATACTTATTTAATATTTGCCTACTATACTAGCTAGTGAGAGGCATAAACCTCAATTTTATATCTACTCAAAATAGGGGAGGCAATTTTAATGAAGTTCAAGAAGTATCTTATGTTCCTTCTTATCGCTGCACTTGCAGTAGTAGTTGCAGCTTGTGGCTCAGATTCAAAAGAAGGAGACAACAAAGAGAAAGAAAACGAAACATCTGAAAATACTGGCGCAGAAGGCGGTTCGGAAAAAGTAGAAGGTAGCGTCGTTATCGACGGATCTGGTACGGTTTATCCTCTAATGGCTAAATTAGCTGAAGAGTATATGACAGAAAAACCTGATGTCTCTGTAGAAGTTAGCCGAGCTGGAACTAGTGCAGGATTTAAAAAATTCTTAGCAGAAGATGGAACTGATTTTAATGATGCTTCTCGTGTAATTAAAGATGAAGAGAAAGCAAAAGCTGAAGAGCTTGGAATGGAAATAAAAGAATTAAAAGTTGCTTTAGATGGACTTACAATTGTAACTCACCCGGACAATGATTGGGCTACTGAATTAACTCAAGACCAAGTAAAAGATATTTTCCTTGGTAAGTCCACAAAATGGTCTGATGTAAATCCAGAATGGCCAGATGAAAAAATTCAAACTTATGGCCCAAACGAAAACCATGGAACATACGAATTTTTCTATGAAAATATTTTAGAAGAACAAGATCTAGTAAGTGGAATTAACCTACAACAAGATTATTCAACGCTTGTAACTCTTGTTGCTGAAGATAAAAATGCAATTGGCTTCTTTGGTTTTGGTTACTATGACAATAACAAAGATAAAGTGAAAGCTGTAAAAATTGACTTTGGTAAAGGTCCAGTTGAACCATCTCTTGACACCATTGCTGAAGACGGCGACTACGCTGGCTACACTCGTCCAGTATTCACTTACTTAAATGTAGATCATGCAAAAGAGAAGCCTCAAGTACTTGATTATGCACTATTTATTATGAATAACGTGAATAAATTCGCTGGTGAAACTGGCTTTGCACCAATTCCAGAAGAAGAAGCAAAAACCCTAATAAGCGATTTGGAAGCTCTAAAAAAATAATATAGTGACCTCAACCATTAGTAGGAAAACCTACTAATGGTTTCACTCTTATTTTTTAGAAAAAGTGCTTCTTTCAAATAGAGGAAGGCAGCTGCATACATGATCTAACTCGTCTTAGTTAAGTACAAGTTTAATAAACTACCATTTTGTACATCCTCTATTCATTGTTAACATTTACCATATAACTTAAGAAGATGAGGGCTGATACGCTCTCATCTTCTTGTGAGTTTTTTCGTTCAAGAAAGGAGGCCCCTTGATGGCACTGAACAGCAAGATAGACAATCACGATAAAGTTAGTATTAAACACATGATTGCAGAGAAAAAAAACGGTCCAAATATAAATAGAGCAATGGAAAAGATAATGCCAGTGCTCCTTTTCTTGATTGCTGCTGTTTCTATTTTAACAACAATTGGTATTGTATATACGTTATTAACGGATACGGTAGAATTCTTTAAGCGCGTTCCCATCTTAGAATTCTTTACTGGAACCGTGCTAAAACCATTAAGTCAAAATCCTGAATTCGGTGTACTTCCACTTATTAACGGTACTATTATTTCTTCGGTTATCGCTATGCTCGTTGCCGGTCCGATTGGAATTATGACAGCAATTTTCTTAAGTGAATATGCATCTGATCGGGTAAGAAGAATGCTAAAGCCGATGCTCGAGGTACTTGCGGGAATCCCTACAATTGTTTATGGTTTCTTTGCATTTACATTTGTAACACCACTTATTCGTGAGTTTTTCCCAAATGTGGAAGCAACGAATATTTTAAGTCCTGGATTAGTAATGGGGGTTATGATTATTCCAATGATTGCATCCCTTTCTGAAGATGCAATGACTTCCGTTCCCAATGCGATGCGTGAAGGTGCACTTGCATTGGGAGCTACGAAACTAGAGGTTACTTTTCGAGTTGTAATTCCAGCAGCGCTATCTGGAATTATTTCATCCTTTGTACTTGGTATTTCTCGTGCGATTGGCGAAACAATGATTGTAACGATCGCAAGTGGAAGCTCTAAGAACTTTACATTTGATATTACACAATCCATGCAAACAATGACGGCTTACATTGTTGAAGTATCCGGCGGGGAAGCACCTGCAGGCTCAACTATTTACTATAGTTTATATGCGGTGGCTATGACATTGTTTGTGTTCACGTTAATTATGAATCTATTGGCAAGATATGTCTCTCGTAAGTTTAGGGAGGAATATTAATTATGAAACATGTAAATAGAGAGCAAGTTCAACAAAAAATGAACAGACGAATTTTAAAAAATAATATCTTAAAAACGATCTTCTTTCTATCTACCCTTTTTGGCTTAGTCGTACTTGCCATTTTAATTATCCGTGTCATCGTGCAAGGTGCCAGCTGGATTAATATGGATTTCTTAACCAATCGTTTATCTACTTCTCCTGAACAAGCAGGAATTATGGGAGCTATCTTAGGGACATTCTGGCTCATGGTCGTTGTTATTCCCGTAACTCTAATTTTAGGAGTTGGTACAGCTATTTATTTAGAGTTGTACGCCAAAAAAGGAAGATTCCATTCATTTGTACAAACGAACATCGCCAATTTAGCCGGTGTCCCTTCCATTGTTTATGGGATTCTTGGGATGACATTATTTGTTCGTGCGCTTGAATTTAGCAATGTTGTATTGGCTGGTGGTCTAACCATGTCTTTACTTGTACTGCCAATTATCATCGTAGCATCACAAGAAGCTATTCGTGCAGTACCACAACATCTTAGTGAAGCTTCCTATGGAATGGGAGCAACAAAATGGCAAACCGTAAAAAACATCGTTTTACCGGCAGCACTTCCTGGTATTTTAACAGGAGCGATCCTTTCTTTGTCCAGAGCGATTGGGGAAACAGCACCACTAGTTGTGCTTGGAATTCCAGCATTGCTTATTCCTTTTCCAACTGGACTATTTGACAAATTCACCGTGCTCCCAATGCAAGTCTACTATTGGACAATTGACTCTTCCTTAGTTGCAGAATATGCCAACTTAGCTGCCGCAACAATCATTGTCCTGCTTGTATTACTATTCATTTTGAACGCAACGGCAATTTTTATTCGCAATAAGTTCCAAAAGCGATATTAAGAGGAGTGAAGCAAATGGCCACATTAACAAAACCAAAGGTTACAACGAATGCTCAGGTTACGATTACAGAAACTGCTGCAACAATAAAAGCAAAATCAGATAAAAGAATCGTTTTTGATTCAAAAGACTTAAATTTATGGTATGGCGATACGCATGCGTTAAAAGATATTAACCTATCGATTTATGAAAAAGAAGTTACAGCTATTATCGGGCCATCCGGTTGTGGTAAATCAACTTATTTAAAAACACTAAATCGTATGGTTGAGCTCGTACCCGGTGTTAAAACTACTGGAGAAATCATGTATAATGACAAAAGTATTTTAGATAAATCATTTAAAGTAGAAGATTTACGCACGCGCGTTGGTATGGTGTTCCAAAAACCAAATCCATTTCCAAAATCCATCTATGAAAATATCGCCTATGGCCCAAAAATCCATGGCATTCGCAACAAAAAGATTCTCGATGAGATCGTGGAAAAAAGTTTACGTGGTGCTTCGATTTGGGATGAAGTAAAAGACCGATTGAAAGAAAATGCTTACGGCCTTTCCGGTGGACAACAGCAACGAATTTGTATTGCCCGCTGCTTAGCGATCGAGCCAGATGTTATTTTAATGGATGAGCCTACCTCCGCCCTCGATCCGAAGTCTACCTTACGTATTGAAGAGCTTATTCAAGAATTGAAAAAGGATTATTCAATTATTATCGTTACGCATAATATGCAGCAAGCGGCACGTATTTCCGATCGTACTGCGTTTTTCCTAAATGGAGAAGTCATAGAATTTGACAAAACAGATACTATCTTTACCAACCCGGCAGATAGCCGTACAGAAGATTATATTTCCGGCCGCTTTGGATAAAATGATTCATTGGATACGATGTGAATGAAGTTTAAAGATATTTTGTAAAATCGCTCCCCTATATATTATATATATAAAAACTAGGCAATCACTAAGCTTTATACTGGTGATTGCCTAATTGCGTTTATCTATCATTTTCGGTTATTTCTGTGTCCACATTTAAATGATATCGGACGCAAGTTTGTAGACGAGCAAAAAATCCTGACCGTTAACGAACAGGATTTTTTATTCGTCTATAAAGT
The DNA here is from genome assembly GCF_900162615.1 of Virgibacillus proomii. NCBI lineage: Bacteria > Bacillati > Bacillota > Bacilli > Caryophanales > Bacillaceae > Virgibacillus > Virgibacillus proomii. The sequence goes on from NZ_FUFN01000009.1 coordinate 870,041, forward strand.
TTAAAAACTATACGCGCACAAGAAGAAAGCTAGATCAAACTGTAATATGAACAGCAAATCCTTTATGCATTTGCTATGGTTAGACTACTCCGGCTTTCAGCTAGCTGTTCTTACTTTGTTGACTTTATTTATCTTGTTCTTCGTCCGTAGCAGCATTCTTTTCCGACTTTACAGCGTTCTGCTTTACGGGTGAGACCGCTCTTCTAGCTCTAATCGTAGTATCCTCACTCTTATGTATTCTAAATGAATGCTTTTCTGTCATGGGTTCAATTCTTCCTAAGAAATTTGAAATTGCTCCGTATGTTGAGCTAAAGCAGCAGATATATCCGTTAGCTGTTTTCCAATCTGCTGATTCGCCCTTAATTGTACTACCTGTTCATCACTGGTCGTAAGCATTTGTTCAGCACTTGCTAAATTCTCTTGAGAAACAGATTCATACCCTGCCGCTCGCTCCTCTAGTCCGGGTAACATCGCTTCAACTGCCTGCAACTGATGTTGCATCCCCTGCAAATGGCTAGTAACTTGCGTTATTTCCTGCAATAATTCGTCAAATGATGTTTTCGCAACTTCTGACATGGTTAACGTTTTTTTTGTTTTCGCTAGCATTTGTTCAAATTCATCAACAGCAGATACCGTATTTGCATCCATTTGCGCAATTGAACCCGTAATTTCAACTGCTGCTTCGGAGGACTTTTCTGCCAGTTTACGTACTTCTTGAGCAACAACCGTAAATCCTCTCCCAGCTTCACCGGCTCGGGCTGCCTCAATTCCTGCATTTAAGGCTAACAACTTTGTCTGCTCCGCAATGCCTTGAATCATATCAACAAGTTTCGTAATCACTCTGGAATTTTCTCGTACCTGGTAAACTGTATTTGTTAGATGCGTAAAATCAGACTCAAATGATGTAATAGTATTCATAAGTTTTTCCATTTGCTGTTCGCCCACTTTCGCAGAATGATTCATCACCTCTGAACTTCGATAAGAGCGATCCATATGCTCCATCGTCTGTTCGAGATTTTCCTTTACTTCACGAAATTGATCCACACTTTCTTCAGAACTTGATGCTGTTTCTTCTGCACCATTTTTAACGATAAGAATTGCTTCTTTCAGCTGCTCACCAGAATCAAGACTAGCTGTTGCTGATGCTTGCAAGTCTGCTCCCGTTTCCTTTAACTGAACCGTTGTCTCCTTAATGTCTCGAAGCATGGTTCGCATATACGTAATCATCATTTCATAGCTCTTATGTAGCGAAATAAGATCTGGCAATGTCGTCTGTAAGGGTACAGGTGCTTTAATTTGACCATCTCTAACTTCTCTCATCGTTTCCCGTAAGGCAGTTAATGGATTGGTTAAGCTTCGTACAAACAAAGCAACTATTATACCCGTTATAATAACACCGATAATAATAATCGTGCTCATATCAACTGCCATTTCTTGAACTGGCCCCATGTAGGAGGAAGTTGGTACGACTAATACATAAATTCCGTTTATTTCATCCATTTTCTGAAATGCAAACGTGTAAGATTCACCGTCTATCTTCTTACGTATTAATCCGTTCTCCTTGTCCCCTATTTCATTAAGAATGGATTTGGAAACACTTGGAAGGTTACCCTCACTTTCTTTAAATGGGATCGCTTTACCAGCTTCTATGTAAAAATATTCGGAACGGATTCCTTCATCAGCTAACTTATTTTTTTGTGTACGCACATTTGCTTCTAGTTGTTGTTTAAAGTAATCTTCATCACTTACGTATAAAAAATTTAAATTATCTGCTATGTATCCCATCAATTCCGTTTCCCGTTCCAAACGATTCTCTATCGTCGTTGTCGTCATCTGCTTAGCCTGCGTATAGGAACTAATACCAACGGCAATAACGGAAACAAGTAATAATCCGATAAATAAAATGAGTAACCGGCTTTGCAAGCTGAACTTTGCTTGGATATTTTTCGTAAACGAAACCATGTTGTTTCTCCATGGTTGTCTTTTTTTATTCAAACGAAATACCCCCTACTTTTTACCTACTTTACCTTAGTATATCAATTGAATATTAAGTAAATGTAAAATAAATGTAAATGTTGATAAATTTGTAGGGAATATCTAGATTTTTTCCTTCGTCGGATGTCTCCAATGCTACTTTTCAAAAAAATTTATCCAACATGTACAAACAGATATCGTTTCTTAGACAATTAAAAAGGAGCTCTAGACATAACTAGAACTCCCAATAAATTCTTTAAAATTAACGAAGTAATTGAAGTACACCTTGTGGCGTTTGATTAGCTTGCGCAAGCATAGATTGAGCTGCTTGAGTAAGAATGTTGTTCTTTGTGAATGCCATCATTTCTTTAGCCATATCTACGTCACGGATACGAGATTCAGCAGCAGTTAAGTTCTCTGCAGAAGCTCCTAGGTTGTTAATTGTGTGCTCTAAGCGGTTTTGGATTGCACCAAGCTTAGCACGCTGTGTAGATACAACATTTGTTGCATCTTGAATCGTTTTAATAGCTGCATCTGCATCTTCTTGAGTTGCAATGGAGATAGTTCCGCCAAACTTCCCACCATCTGCAAGATCCGTTCCGTCAGTAGCTTTAAGAGCTGCCGCATCTGCATCAACGCCTGCTTTTAATTCTAAAGCATCGCCTGTTGCATTTAGTTGTACATCAGATTGTTTATAGAATTTACCAGCTACTTCCAATCCGATCACTTGGTCGTTTTCATCTTTTAGTACATCTGCTGTTGCAGCAGCATCAACACCAGTAAATCCTAGAGCTTCTAATCCAGCTTTATCTAGAGTCTCAGCTGTCGCTGTTTTTTCAGTATTTAGTCCAATTGACTTCGTATCCATTGCATCGATAGAAACAGTGATGCTTTGACCTTTATTTGCACCAATATGGAATACTTTATCTTTAAATGATCCATCAAGTAATTTTTGCGTGTTAAATTCAGTTCTGCTATTTGCAATTTCATCGATTTCTTCCATTAATGCGTTGATTTCTTCTTGCATTGCTTCACGGTCAACGTCATCCATGTTTGTATCGTTTGCTGATTGTACTGCTAACTCATTCATACGTTGTAAAATCGCATGTGTTTCTGTTAGAGCTCCTTCAGCAGTTTGAACTAAAGAAATACCGTCTTGTGCATTTTTTTGAGCCATTTCTAGACCACGAATTTGACCACGCATTTTTTCAGAAATAGCTAGGCCAGCTGCATCGTCTCCAGCTTTGTTGATGCGAAGACCTGAAGAAAGTTTTTCTAAAGAGCTTTGTACAGCAGTGTTGTTTGCTGCTAGTTGACGGTGCGTATTTAGCGCCGCAATGTTGTGATTAATAATCATGTTTTTCCTACCTCCATGTGATTGTTTTTTACTAGCAAGCCCTATCCTTGTGAATTGCTAGTTTTATTTATAATAATCTCCTATTAAGGAGTTATTACCAATATTAATGCTAATCAGTTATGGGAATAGCACTCGCAGTTGATAAACTTTTTTTTATCGGTTCAAATAGTTAACTATTCTCCTTTCGCTGACTCAATCTTTATATCGGTAGATTCATAGAATGTTTAAGGTTTTTTATAAAAAATTTTTAACTTATACTTTTTTGTTACTTTAACTATAAAGAAAACTCGAAAGGCATTTAGTACAGACCACTCTCTAATTCCCTTTCGAATCTACTTTTTAACGTATAAAAACCTAAGTTACTTAAGTCTAAACATTGATAAAGGGGCTGGGACATAACGAAAACAGCTGGGTAAAAAACGAACAAAAAATCGCCCTTGTACTATAGGAAAGTATAAAATTTTAGGGTTTATAGTATAAGAAAAACTACGGCTTTCGCTAAGGACTTGGCGATAAGCCAAGCTTTTCTAATGTATACGCAAGTTTTTAGCGTAGTCAACATATGTAGACTCCTGCGGGAATAGCTCGAGCTGAAGATCCCGCAGGAAAGCGATCTTTGCTTTCCGAGGAAGCTGAAGCCGTGCCCGCGGAAAGCGAAATATGTTGACGTAGCGAGGATGGGAATTTTTTACACTATATTAAGAAAGAATAAAATTTTTATGGTTTATCCCGCATGTAAGGTGCCGTAAGTTTCCCACTTCAAGTCCTGAGTTCGTGCAAAGGGTCAAAGTGAGAGAAAACGGCACCTAAATGCCCGATTGGTTCAAGGGCCTTTAGGTCATACCCTTGTGGTACTAACATTTCTTGGGAAAAGCATTCCAAGAAATGAAGTTTCACTTTATCGTATAAGAAAAACTACGGCTTTCGCTAAAGACTTGGTGACAAGCCAAGTTTTTCTAAACACAAACAAACCGAACAATTCTTTTATAATTGTTCGGTTTGTGCTATTTAGCTTATGCCCATCATGTTATTTTTTCCGATCACTTACATATTCATTTGGTATATCTTGCCCGTGTGAATTACTATTTTTATATGGACTTTTACGTCCATTTCGATGCTCTCCATGGTTACTCGTTTCTTTGAATTGTCGCTGCTTATCTGTCATCACGTTACCTCCTTGCAAAAATGAAATAGCTAGCTATATTTTTTTATGTTTAGTATTCGTTTAATGGCTTAACTTATTCCAATAAACATACATTTGTTAGTAAAAACTCTTCCAAGAAAGTTTAGTTTTCTCTCATGGCGGAAAAAACAAAATAAAAGTAAGCTGTCAATGAAGCCTGTTTTTTTGTTGCTGCTATGTGGTAGGTGCATTATTCCTTTTCTTCATGTAATCTTGATTCAAGCAATGTTTCATTCTGCATTCCGAAATAAATGGAACATTAAAGCGTTATATTGGTCTGCTCTCATCGCTTATACAATTTTACACGCTTACATATAAGACAAAGTTTCAATTTTTTTCAAAACATAAAATTTATCGGTATAATAAAAGAAGATTATTTTCTGGAAGGGTTGTTCAACATGGACTTATCGTTGCAAATGCTTATTTTTCTTGTATCTGCCATGCTTATTGTCGGAGTAGTTGCCGCAAAATTTTCCTCAAGACTCGGATTACCTGCCCTTGTTTTATTCCTCTTAATCGGTATGGGCTTAAATGGATTCATCTACTTTGAAAATGTTCACTTGATGCAGCTAATTGGAATTATGGCATTAATCATTATCCTATTTGAAGGCGGCACTCAAACAAAATGGGAGCTTGTTCGTCCAATTCTTGGCGCAGCCGGATTACTCGCAACAATCGGTGTTTTACTTACGACCATCTTAACTGGAATTGCTGCAATGTACATATTAGATCTTACCTTATTAGAAGGTATGTTATTTGGAGCAATTGTAGGTTCAACTGATGCCGCTGCTGTATTTTCGGTTCTGGGCGGTAAAAATATAAAAGCAAAACTAAAATCAACATTGGAAGCAGAATCAGGCTCGAATGATCCGATGGCTGTCTTCCTCACCGTAGCTTTTATCGAGTTAATTCAAATTCCCGATGCTTCCATATGGACAACAGTCGGCAGCTTTTTTCTACAAATGAGCTTAGGTCTAATTCTTGGAATAGTGCTTGGAAAAGTTACCGTGCTTTTCATTAATAATATTGATTTGGATACATCGGGACTATATCCTGCTCTTGCAGTTGGTATGGCAACAGCTACATATTTTATTGCTGACTTCCTCGGTGGTAGTGGCTTACTTGCTGTTTATGTGATGGCAGTGTTTGTCGGCAATAGCGATTTAATGTATCGCTTCTCGATTATGCGCTTTAACGAAGGATTTGCTTGGATGATGCAAATTCTTATGTTTATTTTACTTGGACTGTTTGTCTTTCCCAATCAATTGCCATCTGTTTTCTGGCAAGGCATATTATTAACACTTATCTTAATGTTTATCGCAAGACCTGTCGCTGTATTTATTACGATGTTATTTATGAAATATAGCCTAAAGGAAAAGCTGTTTATTTCTTGGGCAGGACTAAAAGGCGCTGTACCAATCGTCCTAGCAACTTACCCGATTGTTGCTGATGTTGAAAATAGTGATCTTATTTTTAATGCTGTCTTCTTCGTTGTGCTTATATCCGCACTTGTACAAGGAAGCACATTATCTTGGCTGGCCTCTAAGCTCGATTTAACCGGAGAAAAAAGGGAGCCTGGTCAGCCATCACTGGAGTTAATTCACTTAGGCAACACAGAAGCAGAAATTATGGAAGTACGTATCTCTTCTCAGTCGCCTGCTACTAACCAAACATTAAATGATATTGAATTTCCCGACGATACATTAGTTATTGGGATCATTCGCGACAAACAAATTATCACACCAACCGGTGATACAGCTCTTTTAGAGGACGATACTGTTTATGTGTTGAGTAATAAGAAAAATAGAGTAAAAGCGAAGAAAGTATTAGTCGGACAAAAAGAAAAAAAAGTGCCTACAAAAAAAGTTGACAAAGATGTATAGAATTTACTATAATTCAACTTTTATTTCCTAGCAGGTAAGGTAAGGAGCTGTCCAATCAGTTGATGTATTGGGCAGCTCCTTTTGCATGCTTCGTTTTCAGGCTTTGTAGCTTTAAACGCGACTTTTCGATGTTCTGGTTCAACTTCGAGCGGACTCTCCTATCATTTTTTTATCAAGCCTTTTCCCCTTTTTTCATGAAACCTCCTTGCTAATTTGAGTAGTTAGGCTAACTTTAGTTGATCTACATGTAACTCACTAATCTATCCATTAATAAACAAGGTGACAGGTATGGATTTGCAGCTAAAATATGATGACTATCCAATTCGATTAAATTCGACAGCATATTTTGGTAGGGAAGGAAAAATAAAAGAATGGAGGAATGATCATGAAGCTATATTTAGACCCTGGTCATGGCGGATCTGACAACGGCGCATCTGGTAATGGACTATATGAAAAGAATATAACATTAGATATCGCTACAAGAATAAAAAATATCTTGACGAATGAGTATAGCAATGTTCAAGTAAGGATGAGCAGAACGACAGACACTACCGTTAGCCTCGCTCAGCGTACTAATGATGCAAATAGCTGGGGTGCAGATTATTTTCTTTCGATTCATTGTAATGCTTTTAATGGTTCTGCTAGGGGGTATGAGGACTATATTCATTCTTCGCTCTCCGATAGTTCTGAAACAGGGCGTTATCAAGACTTGCTTCACGCTGAGATTACGAAAGTAAATAATTTGCAGAATCGGGGACAGAAAAAAGCAAATTTTCACGTATTGCGAGAGTCGGCTATGGCAGCTCTGTTAACGGAAAACGGCTTTATTGATAATCCTAATGATGCTGCATTGATGCGCACTGCTTCATGGAGAGAAACAGTTGCTCGCGGCCACATTAATGGGTTGGAAAAAGCGTTCAATCTGAAAAAAAAGGCAGGCTCCGGGACCGTTTTTCGAATTGTCGCTGGTTCATTTAAAGCAAAAGATCATGCGGAGCAACGTGTTCAGATGCTAAAAACAAAAGGGATTGATTCCTTTGTTGCATTAATTACGATATCTGGAGAAAAGTGGTATCGAGTTCAGGCAGGTGCATTTACAGATAAAACGAATGCTGAAGCACATTTGGCCAAAGTAAAACGCGCAGGTGTGCCAGATGCCTATATAGTTAGAGAAAATCGTTAAAAAGGTAGCATTGTTGAATGTAAGCGATACAAGCAAGTGTCCTTTTTATGAAAAAGGCGCTTGTTTTTACTTGTACATGAGGAAATATTCCAGCTTAGAAATAATTCTTTGTCACTTAAGTACAAGTAAGCAATTACTTCAGTTAGAGCAATGGCATAGACTATAACGAATCAAAAGTTGGCGGCAGATTAGACCAAAATAGTGCTGTTTTTAAAGGTACAAGAATATACATACAAAGGACTTCATTCGTGATCTATAATATTGATATTTTATAAAAAATTCGTACCATTATTAGTCCACCCATTCCTATTTAAAATTTACATGTAACCGTCTTTCTAGAAACACTTCGTAGGGATTTTTATTTATTATTGGAGGTTTTATGATGTATAAATATCTTATTAATGGATGGAGCCCCTTTATTCTTGCCGGTTTTTTCGCAGCAATTACAATCATTGTACTAGCACGTTATCTCCATCGAACCATTGTTTATCTGATTACTACAGTTGTTAGCCTGCTTAGCTTTACCCTATTTATTCTTAGTATCTTTGCTGATGGAAAGTGGGCGGAGATAGGGATTGGTTTATTTGCCATCGCCATCTTAATCGGAGTAAATATAGGTGTTCTATTTAGTGTATTTATTATACATAAGTAAAGGGAAGCTTCATTCTATAACGCTTTTCCTTTATTTCCTACTGATAGAAGTAAAACAAACACTAAATTATCTAACTGCTCCTTGAAAAAGAAAGACATTTTTTTGCGTGCACTCTATCGTTTTACTTGTTATCTCCGAAAATGAAAAACATTTTTTCTGTCGGAGCAGCATCGGAAGTTACATCAACACCGCACAGAACTACCAAGAAATCTTTCTTTTTCTTGTTCCAACGGATCAGGTTAGGTACTGTTATTTCCCCCTTAGACTTGACGTATTATCTTTACTCTTAACATAGAAGTACTTGATACGAGTAAAACTAAATATGGTTATTTCGCTAACATTTATACGTTCACCAATAAAAAATAAAATGACGGAAAGAGCCGAATTATCACTGGGTTTGGCTAAACGAAGCTACTTTCAAACTAGTAAAAAAAAGCAGATATCGACAACAAAAGCACTACGTTATCTTACATAGTGCTTTGTGATAGCATAGATCCACTAATGATTGACACATGTCTTCATCATTTCTTCACCACTGCATCATCAAGGACATAGGTTCTCAATGCATAAGCGACTCCATGTTGATCATAATTTTTAGTTGTGTATGTCGTTTCTTGCTTTACTTCATCCTCGGCATTTCCCATACTAATGCTTATTCCAGCTACTCTGAACATAGATAGATCATTAAAATTATCCCCAATTGCAACTGTATTTTTCATTGGGATATTAAAATGTTTTGCCAGTAGTTCAAGTGCATATCCTTTACTTGCTCGATGATGAGCAATTTCAAGTTTTTCTCTCCCTGAAGAAGTGATGGATATATCCTTCCTTGAGTCAATCCAATTCTTTAATTGATCCCGCTTTTTGCTAAGCAGAGATAGTACAAATACTTTATACACTCCCTCATACGATGAACAGACCGTTTCATAGTCATCAACTATTTGTAAGCCATGTTGTCCACGCTGAATTGCAATCAGTTGATCAAGACTCACGGGGATATCTTTACTGACATTAGGTAACTCTTTTCGTAAAATTGTTTCCATGTGCTTTTCTAGTAATATACCATCATTTGTATACATCTCAAAGTATACTTCCAAGTCTCGTAAAAATGATATTAATTCTTTCGCTACATCGGTTTTTAAATATAGCTGATGTAAATCTATTCCATGATGAAATGATCTTGCACCATTGCCGACAATTATGGGGCAATCAAGATTAGAGCGACGAAGAATTTCCTTCGTATCCTGCAAAGATCTTCCGGTAGCAATGGATACAACATGTCCTTTATCCTGTACCTCGCGAATAGAACGAACATTCTCCATACTTATCGTCCCATCATCTGCTAGTAATGTTCCATCTAAGTCAATCGCAATTAGCTTCAATGCGTCCCCTCCTCATTTACTTAGCAATCGTATTAATGTTAGCCTCTTCACATTATCTACTCTATTATTGTATCAAAAGGTCTTCCTCAATGCTCGAGAAAGACCTTTTCATAATGTGCTTCGTATAAGGTGCAGCGTAAAGGTATTTATTTATACACAAATTGATCGTTGATAGTGAATGCTATCCGAATTATAATTGAGGTTTCTAAAATAAAATTGGTTAATAACGTGAGCTATATCCCCATTATTTAATAACCGCATCCTCCACCTTACCTTCACTGCCAACCATTTTAATTTTGGATATTACCATTGATTTTGCTGCTTCCTTCGCTTTTTGTAAATAAGCTCGTGGATCCAGGCTATCAGGATTGTCTACAAAATGCTCCCGAATGGCGATAGAGTAGGCATTTTTAAGTTCTGTCGAAACATTAACCTTTGCCATACCTAGTGCTACACATTTACGTACATCATCTTCTGGTACAGCCGAACCTCCATGTAATACGAGCGGAATGTCTACGATTTTACTAATTTGTTCAATTCGTGCAAAGTCAATCTCAGGTTCACCTTTATATATCCCGTGTGCTGTACCTATTGCTGGGGCAAGCGTTGGTACACCAGTTAAGGAAACAAACTTCTTACACTCCTCTGGTACCGCTTTTTGGGCATCTTTTTCAGAAACGACAATATCTTCTTCTACCCCACCAACTTTGCCTAGTTCTGCTTCTACATTTACACCTAAAGATCCTGCCAGTTCCATCACTTGCTTCGTTTGCTGCACATTTTCCGCAAATGGTTGCCTGGAAGCATCGATCATGACAGATGTGTAGCCTGCACGAACAGCTTGCTTAATGACTTCATAATCAGTACAGTGATCCAAATGGAGACCTGTTGGGATGTTATAAAAATCTGCTGCTGCTGTAGCAACTTTCACGATATTTTCTGCCCCGAGTGCTTTCACAGTACCTACAGTTGTTTGTAAAATAACTGGTGATCTCATTTCCGCTGCTGCTTCCAATACCCAATAAATGCTGTCAAAAGAATGAATATTAAAAGCAACAATTCCATAATTTTCGCTTTTTGCCTGTTCTAGCATTGGTGTCGTTGATATAAGTGGCATATTAATCGTCCTCTCCTGAGATAGCTTGACTTACAATACGAGCAAGTTCGATTTCTGTTGTTGCTGTTAGCATCGCTTGTCTGATTTCTTCATTGATTAATGCTCGCGATAATGCAGATAGTGCTTGTAAATGTGTTGTCCCTGCCTCTAATTTCGGAATGAGCAAGGATAGAAAGAAAAATGCCGGCTTCCCATCAAATGACTCCCACTCTATTCCTGTTTCCGTACGTACAATAATAATTGCTGGCTTCTCCACTTCATCCACTTGGGTATGTGGAATAGCAAACCCTTCCTGAAAGCCGGTTGTGCTCTCTTCTTCTCGAGCCTTTAGCCCTTCTACAACAGCTTCGGCAGAATTGGCAATTCCATTGTCAACAGCGATATCAGCAATCGTTTGAAAGACTCCTTGCTGTGAAGATGCTGTTGCTTGAAGTTTAATAAATTCTGGCTGAATCATCTGTTTCATAACTTCATCACCCTTCGATTTTTTTCTTTTGAGCAGCGTTTTTCCGATATATTCCATAGAGAAATGCTCCTACTAACGATCCTACAAGGATAGATAGTACCCATTGAAATGCTCCTGTTACGACAGGTAGAACTAAAAATCCTCCATGTGGTGCTGGTACCTGTACTTTAAACAGATACGTCATTATTGCCGCAATGCTCGAACCAAGCATAATAATTGGTAAAACGACGATTGGGTTTTTAGCGGCAAATGGAATAGCACCTTCCGTAATATGGGTAGAGCCTAAAATAAAATTAACAGCTCCAGCATTTCGCTCCTCTTTAGAAAAATATTTTGGAAACATGACAGTTGCAAAAGCAATAATCAATGGTGGGGCAATACAAGCAGCTGAAACACCAGCCATAAAATATAAGTTACCTTCAGCTAGTAATAAAGTGCCTGTTACATAGGCCGCCTTGTTAAATGGACCACCCATATCAAATCCACACATAGCACCGACAATCAGACCGAGTAATAATGGATTCGTTGATTGAACAGACGCTAAGAAATCCATCAAACCTTCATTTAACCCTGTAACCGGAATGATAATTGGTTTCATAATCAAACCGATTAGAAAAATACCAAGTACTGGATACAAAAATATCGACTTTAATCCATCCAACGAGCGTGGTAAATTTTTAAATAGTTTTTGTAAGAAGATGATAATATAACCTGCAATAAATCCTGCTAATATACCTCCCAAAAACCCAGCTCCACCTTGACTAGCTAATAAACCGCCAATAAAGCCAACTACCATACCCGGTCGTTTCGCAATCGATTCGGCAATAAATGCTGCCAAAATTGGCACCATCAGACTAAAACTCAAACCCCCAACCTCTTTCAAAAGAGCTGCGAATTCATTGTATTGCTCATGTTTCGGGTCAGCGGAGTAGATACCAAATAAAAATGATACAGCGATGAGTACCCCGCCACCGACAACAAATGGCAGCATATGAGATACACCATTCATTAAATGTTTGTAAATCGTATGGACCCACTTCCCATTCGTATGGTGAGTTGCACCTTCAACATTATTTGCGTCCTGTTCACCGGATCCCTCATAATCGGAAGCATAGTACACTGGAGCTTGTCCATTTATTATTTGCTGAATAAGTGCTTCTGGTTCCCGAATTCCTTTTGCAACCGGAACATCTACGACCGGCTTGCCATGAAAACGGTCTGCTTGTACATCTTTATCAGCAGCAATGATGACACCATCCGCTTCTTTGATATCTTGTGGTGTCAATGCATTTTCAATACCGACTTGCCCATGTGTTTCTACTTTGATTTCCACATTTAATTTTTCAGCTGCTTTTTGTAAAGCTTCCGCAGCCATAAATGTGTGTGCAATACCAGTTGGACAACCTGTAGCAGCAACAATTTTTTTCTTTGTCATGCTTTTTTACCTCCCTAAACTTGTTATATGAACTTGATTCATTAACTCTGGTATATCCGTTAAATCACTTAATCCCTTAGAAAATGCTGTCGAAGCACCTGTAGCTACAGCATAAGCAAGTGCCTCAACCGGACTTTTATTACCGATTGTTTTGGCGATAAAAGCAGCTAATAAAGCATCTCCCGCACAAGCAGTGTTGACTACTTTCCCTTTAGGGGAACTCGATTTGATGACAGTTTGCTTATCTATATATAATGCCCCGTCTTCTCCTCTGGAAATAATGACATGTCTTGCTCCCCGTTGAATCAATTCTTCGCCATATGCTATCATCTGCTCTTCCGATAAGGAGTTTTCGCCAAATAGCTGTGCCAGTTCATCTTCATTCGGCTTTAATAAATATGGACCATAAGGAAGTGTTTCTAATACAACAGGTGAACTAGAATCAAGGATCAGTTTCACATCATTCTTATTACAAATGTTTGCAATGGTAACTAGAACGCGTTCATCTACCCCACGCGGAAGACTTCCGGATAGGATTAAGATACTTTCTGCAGGAATTTCGTTTATTTTTTTCAACAGTTTAGCTAAAGCCTGTTGATGAATAACTGGTCCTCGATTGACAATTTTGTATTCCTCATCCGCATTTATAAATACATTAATACGTGTATTGCCATCGACTTTAATAAAATCCGTAGTAATATCTAATTTCTCTAGTTCTTCTTGAATGAAATCACCTGAGAATCCACCGATAAATCCTAACGCCGTATTAGCTATTCCCATTTTTTTCAGCATCAAAGAGACATTGACACCTTTTCCGTTTGGCTGGTAATCTTCATCGTATGTTCGATTCACAGTATTCGGCTTTAACGCTTCCATCGCCACGTACAAATCGATTGCGGTGTTCATTGTGCATGTATAGATCACAGCCTCACCTTCTTTCTCTTTTGTTACTTTTAGTATGGCACAGATTTTTATGTAAATGTTTTCAGTTTATGTAAACCCATATACAAGAGCAAAAGCTAAAAGCACTCAAGTTAGACGTACAAACTGGAGAATTTCTGACAGGATAAAACAGTAGATCAAAGGCGAAGTTCGTAATTTCTTTGTTGTAACGCCTTTGTGATCGACATCCTTTTAAAAATCGCGAGTATTGCTACCGCAGCAATTTTGCCCTGTTGCCCTAAACGAATCGGGAATTTAGGAGCCGTTTTTCTTATTATGTTCGCAAAACATAAGCAGATTTTAGAATAAGGAAAGTATGGTTCCTTTCATTCGGGATTGGGATAAAGGAAACCTAGGGATATGCCGATACCTAAGTGGCAAGCCCGCTTTAGATTCAAGTCCATGCTGACTTAGCGTAGGAAAAAAGCGAAGTTTACTATATGCAACACGAGCGCTTAAGCTAGACGACGAAGCTACTCTTTTAAAAAAAGTTATCCACCATGGGGAAACAGATATCAGTTCCTAAACAAAAAAGCCACTCACTGATAAACAATTCCTACCTCAGTAAGTGGCTAAAACAACTTCTTATTTTCTTGTTCGAATCACATAAGAGTCAAGCAGTATCCTCGCAATGACATTAAGCGATAGACGAGAGCGTACTTCATATTCCGGAAACAGGGAATGCTCTGTTTTATAACCTAATAAAGTCATGTCAGATAAACGGCTTAAGGACGAATCCACTTTGGTGGTTAAGGTGATTGTCGTTACTTGTCTAATATTTAAGTTTTGACACGCTTCTACCAGCTCTTCCGTTTCACCATTTAACGATATAAAAATCGCGATATCATGTCTCGTAACTTTGCGGGATTTCACCCGAATAATATTCGGATCCTCATGCGTTTCACAGATTTTATCTAATGCTTGCAGCTTAATCATCATTTCTTTTGCAATCATCTCTGAAAAACCGCGGCTAAAAATGTAAATCCGCTCTGCTTTATACATTTTCTGAACAACATCTTCAATTTGTCCAATGCTCTGTAGCTGAATCGTTCGCGATACTTCTTCTTCATTTTTCTTAATGACCTGTTTAATATCATCATCAATATCTGCCAGTAAATCATTGGTATCCACCATTTGCTTATCTTGTTTCAACCGATATTTAAATGAAGTATAACCATTATAACCAATTTTCTTCATTAATCGGACAATCGTTGCTGTCGATACATTTGCCTGTTCACTAAGTGTAACAATTGACATATCAGCTATTTCATCCATATGCTCATGAATGAACTCAAGTAAGTACCTTTCACTTTGACTGAGCATGGAATACGTTTGATGAGGAATATTGAATAAAGGCTTGTCCATGTTAACCCTCCCATTCATGGGGTACGTCAGAAATATGCCATACTAATCAGGGGGGTTTCAACCCTACTGATCGTTAGAAAATGACGTTTTCCCCCACCCGCTAGTGGGGGATATTTCAGTCCATTTCAACAATTAATCGTTGTAAACTACCTTTACAAACTTTAAACGGAAAGAGTATAGAGAATGCTTCATCTTATATCTTATCGTATTCGTTAAAGCTTTCCCCGTCAAGATCGAATGGCTTCCATCATGATAGGACTAGTCTTGCTTATCCATTATACAAATTCATAAACACACTGAATGGAAGGTGTTTCCTTGCTTTCGTTACGCTTCTATAAATAAAGCTTATCTCATTAATTTTGCTGTCACAATATACCAGAGCTATTCCTTCGTAAATTTAATCGTGCTTCTAACTGTATCAATCGGTCGTACCATGTGCTCAATTTCTTTTCGTTTCGGCTCAAGAAATGGCGGTAAAGACAGCTTTTCCCCTAGTGTTTCATATGGTTCATCAATCATAAATCCAGGTCCCTCTGTTGCGAATTCAAACAAAATTTGCGGTACCACGCGCGTGTAAAGCGATTCAAAATAATATCGATTAACGAACCCGGAAGTCTGGAATCCGACGTTTTCCATTCGCGTTTTCCAATTTGTTTTTTTGCCAAATTGCTCTTGGATTCCTGTATGGTTCACTTCCAAGCGATCAAATCGTTCTACCCAATAGGTAAGAGCTGCATCAGAAGGAACACGAAAAGACGTCTTATAAATCTCATTCGTTCCATGTGAGCCTTTAGGAATTCCCGGAAAATCGAAAAAGGTCATATCCGTACCAGGATTGCCTTTATCATCTGCAAAGAACAAATGGTACGTTTGAATATCATCTTGATTTACTGTCTTTTTAACTAAGCGCATCCCAAGTACATATGTGAAAAACTCATAAATTTTCTCTGCACTGCTCGTAATAGCCGATACATGATGAATCCCCTTTAACTGATTCATATTAAAACCTCCCACCGAATTTATTATGAATTAAAAATATCTTAATTCATAATAAAAATAACATAAATTACTACTTATGTCTACTTATACTAGATGTATTCCCAAATGCACTTATTTATGTTACATACCATAAATTACAGATAATCATGTTCACCGAACAAAATCTAAAACACTTGGTTTCCAGCGTACAAACGGCAAACCTTCTGAAAACAGTAAAGTGAAACTTCATTTCTTGGAATGCTTTAACCAAGAAATGTTAGTACCGCAAGGGTATGACCTTAAAGGCCTCTGAACCAATCGGGCATTTAGGTGCCGTTTCTACAATGTATACTTCTCTATTCACTAAGTTGTAGTTTTACGGCACCTTACATGGGGTAAAGTGAAACTCCATTCAAGGAATACTCTTCTCTTAAAACATCAATAAAATGTATAATTTCTTATACAATAAGAAAATCCATTATCCTAACATCACTTTTAGAATAATGGAGTACAGAAAGCGGATAATTCTTACAATCTACTAGTAATGTATCTACGTAATACATGTACTAGTTACAGCTAACGTATAGCAAAATCACTTAACATTGCTTTATAACACGTGAAATAAGTAAGACTTTAATTCTTCCGTAGTGTGTACTGTTTTATTCGCTACACTAGGTTGATTTGCGGGTAATTGCTTTGCTGGATTAAGCCAAACGGCTGTCCATCCGGCTTGATGGGCACCAATCATATCGATTTGATAGTTATCGCCAATATACCAGGCACCCTGTTTCGTAAAGCGGAATCTATCTTCGGCTAATTCAAATATTTTCTGATCTGGTTTTGCAAGATGTTCTTCCTCTGAAACGATAATTTCTTTGTCAGAAAAATAGTTATTTAACCCTAGATTTTTTACTTTTTTCCGCTGGTTACGTGATGGCCCATTCGTGATAATAAGCGTTTGTATCCCTTTATCTTGCAAGAAATCCAATATCTCTTTTATATAAGGTCTTAATTCGATATGCTCCTGATTATTTTTATACATTGCTTGGAATGCTAGAGCTTCCTGCTCAGTAATCGTAATATTTAATTCCTGTAACGTCTCTTGAATACGAAATACATAAGATTCTTCTAATGTCCAACGTTTTCTAGTCACCTGTTCAAATCCGATATCACTATTTTTTTGATAGATGGGATAAATTTGACTAAAGTTAAGCTGTTTCGTTGCTGAAAACTCTTTAAATGTCTTCTGTAGTGGCAAGGTTCGATCATATAAGGTGTCATCTAAATCAAAGGCTATGATAGTCATGGTTTCGCTCCTCAACTTAAACTGAGTACTCTTATTAGAAAAACTTGGCTTATCGCCAAGTTTTTAGCGAAAGCTGTAGTTTTTCTTATACGATAAAGTGAAACTTCATTTCTTGGAATGCTTTTCCCAAGAAATGTTAGTTAAACGAATCGGGCATTTAGGTACCGTTTTCTCCCACTTTGACCCTTTGCACGAACTCAGGACTTGAAGTGGGAAACTTACGGCACCTTACATGCGGGATAAAGTGAAACTTTATTCCGTGGAATGCTTTTTACACGGAATGTTAGTTGAACCAATCGGGCATTTAGGTGCCGTTTTCTCCCACTTTGACCCTTTTGTATCAATTCAGGACTTGAAGTGGGAGATTACGGCACCTTACATGCGGGATAAAGTGAAACTTTATTCCGTGGAATGCTTTTTACACGGAATGTTAGTTGAACCAATCGGGCATTTAGGTGCCGTTTTCTCCCACTTTGACCCTTTTGTATCAATTCAGGACTTGAAGTGGGAGATTACGGCACCTTACATGCGGGATAAACCCTAAAATTTTATACTTTCTTATAGTACAAGATAGTATCAGATAATACCGGGTTGTCAAATACCATCATTCACCTCCCCATTAATTGGGAAAAGGTTCCAATATCTCTGCAATGCTTATTATGAAAGCGTTTATAATTTTGCAATTAGTTATTGAAACAAACTGTCATTTACATTAATCGCAGGTAGGAATAAACTTAAATATGTAATGAGGTTCACATTTTATCGTCATAAAAATCTCTTTAAGTTTTGCTCTAAAGGAGGTTTACAACAGTGGAGTTAACGAATCGACAAATGCTTTTAATCAAATTGCTTATGAAAGAATCTGAAATGAAAACTGCAGAGTATCTTGCAAATAAATTGCATGTATCTACACGAACGGTTCACTCAGATATCAAAAAAATGGAGCTTTACGTTCATAAATTAGGTTTTAAACTTGTCAGAAAAAGGGGGGTAGGAATTAAATTAATTGGTAATAAAAAGGCTGTTGAATTCGACCATTCAGATACGTTAACTTCTAAATTGCTATATGGTGTGAAAGAAAGAAGAATTCAAATTATTAGACGCTTACTGTTTAATCAGGAAACGGTCACACTAAGTAATCTAGCCGATCACTATTTCGTCAGCAAGAGTTCAATTAATAATGATTTAAATTTTATTAAGGAACAATTCTTAAATCAATCAACTGTACAATTAGTGAGCGATACACAAGGAACACGAATAGAAGGAACCGAGCAAGAGCTGCAAAACACACTTGTCTTGTTCAATGCACTAATCAGCAAATATGAAGCAAAAAAGATGGCTTTTTCAGAAAACAAACAACAAAAATATGATTTTCTCAATGAACTTTATGGAAAAGAATTAGTAGAAATATGTCATAACTCGCTTTATAAGTTTGCCGTTAATAAATTGGAATTGATTGCCGACTATTATGTATACAATATTTTAAGTATCATTATTGTTTTAACCTACAGAGCATCATTAGGACACCATATTCAAGCTAAGTCATTAAAGCAATCAATAAACTCTAATCAACCTAACATCATTTTAGAAGAAATATCTGGTATGACTGGAATTAAATTTACTAAAGGTGACGCAACATATCTTAATCGTCATATGGCTGCCAATAAAATGAGCTTAGGCGAAATAGACATGGATTTTAAGCCAATTATAGAAAAGATATTAGTAAAAGTCAGCAAAATGCTAAAGGTAGACTTAACAAAAGATAATAAATTATCCAGTCAATTAGAAAAGCATTTTCCATCGATGATCTATCGACTAAAACATAATTATTCTGTTCAAAATCCATTCATAACGCAAATCAAGCATGAATTTGGATTAATGTACAACATTACATGGTTTGTGATGAGCGGATTTGAAGATCAATTAGATATAAAATTTACCGAAAATGAAATTGGCTTTCTAATGATTTATTTCCAATCTGCACTTGATCGTATGCAGCTAAGAAAACGAGTGCTAATTATTTGTCCAACCGGAATCACCATGTCTGGACTATTATTAAATAGAGTTCGGAAAATACTTCCGCCCCTTGATCTAATAGAAATAGCATCTTTTGATGAAATGACTAAAGTCAATCTAAAAAAAGTAGATTTTATTATTTCAACTGCACATATTAAAGTACAGAATACACCATTAATTGTGGTGTCACCGCTTATAAGCAATGATGACATGGAAAATATTTCGAGATTTTACAATGCTAATTTTGTTTTAACAGACAATAAACGCAAAGCAAAAAAAGAAGTCCATTATTGCTTGACTAAAATTAAACCATATATCGACAAAAGATTGATTGAATTTGACTGTGAATATAAATGTATGACTGAAGCTATGCACGATGTCATAGATAATTTAGTTGCAAAAGGTTATGTAAATACGGCATATAAAGAAAGCGTATTCGAGAGAATGCGAGTAGGAGATATTGTGTTACCAACTGGAGTTGCTATTCCGCACGGAAACCCACAATTCGTGAAAAAATCCGTACTTGCCATTTATGTTAATAAGAAACCGTTGAAATGGAATGAGCAATTAATCCATGTTGTCTTCTTTATCTGTATTTCCAAACGAGACTTACAGCATGTTAAAGAAATACTTAGCTGTGTTTACAATTTAATTGAAGATAAAGAAACAGTAGAACAATTATGGATAAAATCCAGTAAAGATAAATTTATCAGCTTGTTAGGAAGTGGTATATCTTGATCAACAAAGAAATGATTTTTTTAAATGTCGACCTTCATAATAGACTTGATGTATTGGAGTTTTTAGTTAACCAAGCGTTTACAAACCATTTAATTACTGATAAACAAACGTTTATGACAGCTGTTTTAAATCGAGAAAAGCAAGTTCCAACTTCTGTTGATTTTAATGTTGCTATTCCCCATGGAAAATCCCATGTTATAAATGAACCATTTATAACTTACTTAAGTACAAAAAACAGCTTTCAATGGGATGAGAGAGGAGATGATCTCGTAAAGCATATATTTTTAATCGGTGTTCCTGAAAATGGCGGTAGTAAAATTCATCTTAAATATATTTCTCAAGTAAGCAAAAAGCTAATGGATGAAGTGTTTAGAAAAAAACTATTCGCATGTACGGATGCGAAAGCTGCATTTAAACAATTAAATGAAATTAATGAAAGAATCAAGAACTAACTATTAAGAAGGAGAAATGAACCATGAAAATCGTAGGTGTTACAGCTTGTACAACGGGAATTGCACACACATACATGGCACAAGAAGCTATAGAAAAGGAATGCCAAAAAAGAGGGTATGAAGCAATGATAGAGACCCAAGGTGGAATGGGAATTGAAAATGAATTAACTGATGAAGAAATTGCCAACGCAGACGCAGTCATTCTCGCTATTTCTATTGGCATTGAAGGTGATGAGCGTTTTGATGAAAAAAGAGAGGAAGGAAAAGTTATTACATTAGATCCATCTGTCGTTATTAAAAATGTAAGCAATGTCATTGATCAGCTAGAAAACTTATAATTTAAAAAAGCGATACATTTGTCCTACTATTCGTGTCAGTTATTTTATTTGAACATTCTGAATTAGGAGGGGATAATTATGTCCTTCAATGGTAAAAAAGTAGGAGAGGATTTAAAAAAAGCGTTTAGCACTGGGGTATCGTACATGATGCCTTCCGTAATTGTCGGGGGGATATTTTTAGCAATCGCATTATCTTCAGGAACGCCAACAGATGAAGGAATGGTTGTAACAAACCCGTTTCTACAAAATTTAAACACAATCGGAGTAGCAGGTTTTGCTATGATGATCCCAATTTTAGCTGGCTATATTGCCTATTCTATTGCAGGGAAGCCTGGACTTATTCCTGGTATGATACTAGGTCATATTGCTAATACCCCATTGGGTGATGAAGGTGTATCTACTGGGTTTTTAGGAGCTATGATTGTCGGAATTATGGCTGGCTATCTTGCAAAATATGTAAAAACGTGGAAAGTTGGTCCTACGATAAGGACTATTATGCCTATCTTAATCATTCCTATTATTACTACATTTATTGTTGGGATGGTTTATATTTATATCCTAGCTCAACCACTATCTGGGTTTGTAACATCACTCGTTGATTTCCTATCTTCATTACAGGGAGGTAACGCCTTACTTTTAGGATTGGTCATTGGTGCATTTACCGCTATTGATATGGGAGGACCAATTAATAAAACTGTGACTGCCTTTACGTTAGCTTTAATGGCAGAAGGTATTTTTGAGCCAAATGGTGCCCACCGTATCGCTGTTGCTATTCCTCCATTAGGACTTGCTATTTCTACATTTATTTCACGAAGAAAATATACGAAGGCAGAGCGTGGAATGGGTGTTAGTGCTGGTTTTATGGGATTGATTGGTATTACCGAAGGAGCAATTCCGTTTGCCGTAAATGACTTAAAACGAGTAATTCCTGCCATTATGATTGGTAGCGCTGTTGGCGGTGGAATCGGCATGCTGCAAAATGTAGGTACGTATATTCCGCATGGAGGATTAATCGTCATTGGCGCAGTTGATGGGAAACTATGGTTCTTCTTAGCCATGCTGATAGGGTCACTTGTAACAGCTTTAATATTACATTTTACAAAACCTGATCTTCCAGAAGCTGAGCTACCTAAAACTAAATAAATGTTGGTCTTTATGTGAATCTTTTAACTTAATAAAGCTTCTTCAAGAAATTAACCATACGAATATCTGTATTGGTTTCCAATAGATCTAACATCTAACCGGCAATTATTAAATCTAACCAAGACGTTGGCACTCTAGTACTTCTTGACCTTCACTGCCCGCTTTTTGAACAGCACCATTATTTACAACAGGAGGAATCATAATTATGAAAACACCTATCAAATCAACTGTTAAAGCATTGTTAGAATTGCAAGAAGAAGATAAAAGCGCAACATTATTAGGTATTGGCCCAATGTCAAAGAATTTATTACAAGCAAGCTTTGAATTAGCTAGAGATTATGATTTTCCATTAATGTTCATTGCTAGCAGAAACCAAGTAGATATGGATGAACTTGGCGGTGGTTATGTAAATGGATGGAATCAGTTTACCTTTATGGAAGCTATTAAAGAAATGGCAGTAAAAACAAACTTTAACGGCTTGTACTATGTTTGTCGAGATCACGGTGGTCCGTGGCAACGAGACAAAGAAAGAAATGAGCATTTACCAGTAAATGAAGCAATGGCTCTAGGAAAAAAATCATATTTAGCGGATATTGAAGCGGGCTTTGACTTATTAATGATTGACCCGACAAAAGATCCCTTCGAAGTGGGAAAAGTAATACCACTTGAGACGGTAATTGAACGCACCGTGGAATTAATTGAGTATTGCGAACAGAAGAGAAAAGCTCGAAATCTGCCGGAAATTGGCTATGAAGTAGGTACAGAAGAAACAAATGGGGGACTAACATCTACAAATATTTATGAAACATTTATTCTTCGCTTACAAGAAGAATTAGATGAAAAGGGATTACCAATGCCTACTTTTATTGTTGGACAAACCGGAACTTTAGTGAGAAAAACGGAACAAGTGGGACAATTTAATTTTGAAAATGCCTATGAGCTCGCCCAAATGGCCAAAAAATATGGTGTTGGTTTAAAAGAACATAATGGTGATTATTTAGATGATGTCTCGTTACTAGAGCATATTCCATCACAGATTGCAGCAACAAATGTAGCACCTCAGTATGGAACAGAGGAAACAAGAGGCTATTTAAAATTAGCTAGTGTCGAACAGAAGTTAAAAGATTATGGTTTGATTGAAAATCCATCTAATTTACGAGATGTATTGCTCTATCATGCTATTAAAAGTGAACGATGGAGAAAATGGATGGTTGGAGACCAAACAAAGCTCACGGTTGATGAAATTATGAAGGACGCTGAACTATCTACTGCTATTTTAGACATTGCCGGACATTACACATTCAACCTTGCAGAAGTGAAGAAGGAGATTGATAAATTATATGCTAATTTAAATCAGGTGAATATTAATGGACAGCGCTTTATTGTGGAACATATTAAACGACCGATACGCGATTATGTAGAATGCTATAACCTACAAGGTGCTACGACGAGAATTAAAGAAAAACTATAAAAAAGCAGAATTGAAGGGATAGATAGCTCTAATCAATAGGGATGGGGAAGGTACTACTCATCCCCACTGATTTTAATCGTTTGCCAATCGGGTTATTACTATTACTAGATGTTTCCTTCAATAACTCTTGATTAGAAATACTTCTAGTCGATGGTTAAAGAAGGTCCCCTTTTCTGTTTTTCCTAGGAGTGTTTACTATGTTTGATAATATTGATCATTTAGCAGTTAATACGATCCGGGCATTAAGCATTGATGCAATCAACGCTGCAAATTCAGGTCATCCCGGATTACCAATGGGAGCTGCACCAATGGCTTATGTACTGTGGACAAAGCATTTAAAAGTAAATCCTAAAAACCCAAAATGGGCTAATAGGGATCGTTTTGTACTATCAGCCGGTCATGGCTCT
This sequence comes from Virgibacillus proomii, assembly GCF_900162615.1. Lineage (NCBI taxonomy): Bacteria > Bacillati > Bacillota > Bacilli > Caryophanales > Bacillaceae > Virgibacillus > Virgibacillus proomii. The sequence goes on from NZ_FUFN01000009.1 coordinate 893,829, forward strand.
GCCATGCTTTATAGTTTATTACATTTAGCAGAATATGATGTTACAATAGATGATCTAAAAAATTTCCGCCAGTTGGGAAGCCGTACCCCTGGACACCCTGAATTTGGTGTAACAGATGGCGTTGAAGCTACAACGGGACCTTTAGGTCAAGGTATTGCCAATGCAGTAGGTATGGCGATGACTGAAGCACACTTAGCTGCTTCTTATAATCAAGACAGTTTTCCCATTATCGATCATTATACGTATGCTTTGTGTGGCGATGGTGATTTAATGGAAGGAGTAGCTGCAGAAGCCGCTTCATTAGCCGGGCACTTAAAATTAGGAAAGTTAATTGTGTTATATGACTCCAACGATATATCACTTGATGGTCCAACTAGTAAAGCATTTACGGAAGATGTCGGAGCCCGCTTTATTGCTTATGGTTGGCAGCATATTGTAGTAGCAGATGGAAATGATTTGGAATCTATTTCTAAAGCAATCGAAACAGCAAAAGCAGAAATAGAAAGGCCTACGCTTATTGAAGTTAAAACAATTATTGGCTATGGTGCTCCTCATCAAGGTACGAATAAAGTACATGGATCACCTTTAGGAGAAGAAAATACCATGATAGCTAAAGAAAAGTATAGTTGGGCTTTTCCTCCATTTACTGTACCAAAAGAAGTTGCGCTCTGCTTTCATGAACATTTAGTCAAACCAGGTGAAAAAAGAGAGCAACAATGGAATAGTTTACTTGCTACCTATGAGCAGCAATTTCCTAAGAAGGGCAAACAGTTAATAGATGCTCTAAACGGTAATCTACCAGCAAATTGGGAAGATCTATTACCAAGATACTCGACTACAGATACACCTATAGCTACACGAAAAGCAAGTGAAGCCGCTATTCAGGCAATTAGCAAAAAGCTAGCTTCATTTTGGGGAGGTTCAGCAGATTTAAGTTCTTCTAATAATACTATGATCCACCAATCTAAAGACTTTTCGCCTCTGGATTACTCAGGACGTAACATCTGGTTTGGCGTTAGAGAATTTGCTATGGGTGCAATAATGAATGGAATGCTTTTACATGGTGGAACGATACCGTATGTGGGGACTTTTTTTGTGTTCTCTGATTATTTACGGGCAGCGATCCGAGTTGCAGCGATTTCTCATCTTCCTGGAATTTATGTTCTCACCCATGATTCTATTAGCGTCGGTGAAGACGGTCCTACTCATGAACCGATTGAACAATTAGCATCTTTTCGCTCCATGCCTAATATTAGTGTTATCCGTCCTGCTGATGGAAATGAAGCATCTCAAGCATGGAGAATGGCGATTCGCTCAACATCTAAACCAACATTGCTTATTTTAAGTCGCCAAAACTTACCTATCTTACCTGGTACTAGAGAAAAAGCCAGGTTGGGAGTTGAAAAAGGGGCTTATATATTATCCCCCGCTAGAAGTACCACCCAACATGGCATTATTATAGCAAGCGGATCTGAAGTTAACTTAGCGATACAAGTTCAAAAGAAATTATCAGAAAACGAAATTGATGTTTCTGTTGTCTCTATGCCAAGTTTTGATTTATTTGATCAACAAGATAAAACGTATCAAGCTCATGTTCTGCCAAATCATATACGAAATCGAGTTTCGATTGAATTAGGTTCTAATTTTGGCTGGAGTAAATATACTGGCTTAGACGGGATAAATATAAGTGTTGATAAGTTTGGCGCTTCTGGTAAAGGAGAAGAAGTAGTAAAAGCATATAACTTTACCACAAAACATATTGTACGGAAATATCTAGAGGTATTTTGCAACGAATGACTGCTTTATATGACCCTAAAGGTAAGGGAAAAGTAAAGCGTAACGCAATATATTTTAATGTAATTTTTTTAGTCATTTAGCAAAAAAAAACGTTATTTTATTCCTGCAAAGATAGTCCTGGAAAGCTATTGCATAGTTAAGATGAGAAATTTTTTCATTCATCTTAACTATGCATGGATTCATCATTATATTCGAGCAACTTCTGGCACCGTCATTTTCCAGCTTCGACAGGAACGTTTACCACAAAAAACAATCACGTCTTTCATATATACCCAGTCCATCCTCCCCTAACATATTCCGCCATATCTTTTGACAACTAACTAGCAAATTCTGTTTCTCCACTTATATAATAGCCCAAACCCATACAACTGCTTTGACTATCGACCCCTTCCCCTCTTGACATTACTATAACATAACGCAATTTACTTTCAGCAATCACCATTCTGTTTCTGCTATCTTAAGCTTATATGCTAGGAATCGCTAAAATAATCCTTTACAATTTATTAAGGGTGTTTATGTCATAAAAAGAAACTTATTATTGGGAGGGAGAACATGTTTCTAGCTTGGAATGAAATAAAAAACAATAAATTGCGTTTTACCTTGATTATTGGTGTATTAATACTCGTTTCCTACCTTGTTTTCTTTTTATCGGGACTGGCAAATGGTTTAGAAAATATGAATAAAGCAGCTGTTGATAAATGGAATAGTCAAGGAGTTATTTTGACAAAGGAATCAGACATTAATCTACCTCAATCCAGTTTAAAGCTGGATGATTACAATGGCGAAGGCGCAGATGAATATGCAAGCCTTGCTCAGATCAGTTCCATAGCTACTTCAGGAAACAATAAGTCCAATGTAGCAATTTTTGGTATAAATAAAAATGAATTTATTATGCCAAATGTAACCGAGGGAGAAGAGTTTGACAAAACAGGTGAAGTCATCGCAAATGATTCCCTAAAAAATGAGGGTTTTGAGCTTGGTGATGAATTAAATCTTTCGTCGACAGAGGAAAAGCTGACTATTGTGGGCTTTACGAAGAATGCGAAATTCAGTGCTTCTCCTGTCCTTTATACTGATTTAGATACCGTGCAAAAAATTCGCTACGGGGAAGCTGCTGATAGCTATCAAGATCAGATAAATGCCTTTGTTATTCGGACTACTGATCTGTCAAATGTGGAAGTAAACGAAAATCTGCAAGTCGTGGATACTTCTACATTTATAGAAAATCTTCCCGGCTACTCGGAGCAAAATTTAACATTAACATTGATGATTTATTTCTTATTTGTTATCTCTGCTCTAGTACTCGCCATTTTCTTATACGTCCTTACCATTCAAAAAGTAAGTATTTTTGGTGTAATGAAGGCTCAAGGGATCTCCAGTAAATACTTAGCAGGGTCTGTTATTGCCCAAACATTCTTGCTTTCCATTGCCGGTGTTATCATTGGCTTTATTTTAACGATAATTACTGGATTATTTTTACCTGAAGCCGTACCTGTTGACTTTAACTATCTAGACCTGATTATCTATGGAGTCGTGCTTATTTTTGTCTCCATATTAGGAGCACTCTTCTCTGTTCAAACAATTGTAAAAGTAGATCCACTAAAAGCGATTGGAGGTTAAACCATGGCAACTCTTGAAATGAAGCAAGTAAATAAAGTTTTTGGTTCAGGTCATACGGAAATTGAAGCGTTAAAGCCAACTGATTTCTCCGCGAATAAGAACGAATTAATTGCCGTAATTGGTCCCTCCGGCTCAGGGAAAAGTACCTTTTTAACGATTGCAGGAGGTTTACAAACTCCGACGAATGGAACTGTGTTGATCAACGGTACGGATATTACCAAGTTAAAAGAAAAACAACGTTCAGCAATCCGATTAAGGGAAATTGGCTTTGTTCTGCAAGCCTCAAATTTAGTTCCTTATCTAAATGTCAAACAACAATTGCAGTTATTAGATAAGGTGAAAAAAGATAATTTACCTTTAGAAAAACTTCAAGAGCTTTATCAGACTTTAGGAATGGAGAAGCTTTTAAACAGTTTTCCAGCCGATTTATCAGGTGGTGAAAGACAGCGTGTAGCTATCGCAAAAGCATTGTATACAAATCCAAGTATTATACTTGCTGACGAACCAACTGCTTCGCTTGATTCTGATCGCGCGTTTGAAGTTATGGAAATGCTTAAAGAGCTAACCGTAAACAATAATAAAACAACTATTGTCGTTACGCATGATACGCGACTCATTGACTACTGTAACAAAGTATACAAGATTACCGATGGAAGACTTAGCTTACAAACAGAAAGAACCAAGAGCTAACCGCACCATTATTGATTCTTCCGAAAAAAGCAGATATACTAAGCACGATAAAGTAAGTAGCCAGTTGCATGAATACCGCAACTGGCTACTTTTTTCGTGCCCTGAATTTGCATTGTTTTAGTTATACTTATTCATACATTTTTGGTCCGACTTCGTGGTATGTTCGCCCGACTGTGGAGATACTCTGGTTCGTCTTCGGAGTGTTCTGTTCCGATTTCTGGGCATTTTAGTACGGTTTGATGAAGCTTTGTTTCGACTTTCGGGTATATTGGGTTCGACTTTACAGTGTTCTGTTCCGATTTTACGACATCTTTTTTGTTTTTCAGCTTTCACAGCGGATTGTTGCACTCTATATGACGAATTCTAACCGTTGACTCTAATGCTTATTCGTTACGTTATTTCTAATTCTTGTGGACTTTCTTCACCTTTTTTATTCATTAAGCGGATATGCAAGGGTTTTATTTCTAAAACGATTAAGTTTGGATCATCTCGGCTAGAGAAGTATTGCTTTAGTTGATTACTCCATAATTGTTTTTTTAGTTCTGCAGATTCGTTAAAGCTTACCTTGCCTTCATATTCAACATACGCATCGCCCATTCTCTCTCCTTCATATCCGAGAATAATATGCGTATAAGGATTCTTTTCAAGATCCTCCATTTTTTCCGTATCTTTATCGGTTAATGTATATAGAGTTAAGTTATTATGATAAAATGTCATATACCTAGAGTGAGGCATATTCCTTTTTACTGTTGCCATCGGACCTATATAGCTATTTTCTAAGATATGCTCAATCTCTTTTCTTAATGCTTCTTGCTTCAATATTTACACCCCTTTTCATAGACATATCCAACTAATTGTCTTATCTGTATTATTCCTTCATCCGGGAATCTTAAACACAAAATCTTTATTGTTCATATTCTTTGCAATATAATCGTACGTACTCCTGCTTATTTCGTTATTTCAGCATGATTGCATAAATTCCTTAGCAATCGATTTTGATTCAACCTCCATTATAAATTCAGTATAAATAGCAAAAATTTCAGATTATCTGATGGTGTTGTTATCGAAAGCTTCAGCAATCCTTGTTAAAGCATCGTGTTAAAAGTGATATTTGGAAATTTATTGTACTCCCTTAATATCAGTTGCCTCCATCTAACTTTTAGCCAGTAAGACCTGCCGTTCCATGTTACGAGGTGAAACCTAGATAAGTGGGGAAATCAACTGCAAGTCAAATGTCCGATACTGTTCAGAGGCCTTTAGGTCATACCCATGTGTTATTAACCATAGTGGGAGGTAAAAGAAAACTCCCGCTGATTGATGTGTCCCCTGTCAAGTAGACAGTATTAAAAAAGCAAATTATCCAGCCTGTGTCCTGAACTGATAGGGACTCCGGTTGTTTAATTTCCTTTGGAACAAGTTGAGGATAAGGAACTGACTTATATAAATTTATTTGTCATTAAGAGTACTTCATGAACTTTCACATTTCTTGGTACTCTTTTACCTGTCAATCCGTTTGATTTTGCCAAGCTGTTGAAGTACTTCTTCATAATATGGGAGTCCCTCGTTATCTCCAACAACCCGCACCACCATCGAACCTATCGTATTGGCGAAATGTAATATCTCAGTTAAATCCCAATTTTGTTGCAAGCCGTAAAGTACGCCAGCATTAAAACCATCACCCGCTCCTACGGTATCAGCAACTTTTAGAGCTGGAACAGGAGCTGCCTTTACAATGTCTCCTTGATAATAACCGACTGATCCTTTATCAGCTTGCTTAACTGCTACAAAAGAAATTCCTAATTCCTTTGTTTTTTTAATAATCGATAACGGGTCTTTTTCACCAATTATTATTTCCATTTCCTCATCACCGGTAAGCAAAATATCGACCTGAGGCAAAAACTGTTCTAATACTTCTTTCGCTTTTTCCTTAGACCACATCCGCAAGCGAATATTTGGATCAAAAGAAACTTTTACATGATGCTTTTTAGCAAGATCAATGGCTTTTTCCATGACAGCAATATTTCGATCATCAATGGCTGGGTATATCCCAGTAAGATGCAGAATC